>DASTFB010000009.1 GCA_035709005.1 Candidatus Methylomirabilota bacterium
AACCCCCGGGTTCGCCGTCCGGCGCGACTCAGATGCACCGGCCGCCGTCGACTTCGAGGCAACTGCCGGTGATCATCGCGGCGTCATCCGAGGCCAGGAAGACGGCGGCGCGCGCGATGTCGCCCGGCTGGTTGAGCCGGCCCAGGGGAACGGTGGCCACGTAGCGGGCCAGACCCTCCTCGTCCACTTCCTTCTTGTTCATGAAGGTCGGAAGCATCGGCGTGTGCGTGGCCACGGGAGCGATGGCCACCACCCTCACACCGTGGGGAGCCGCCTCCAGGGCGAGCGCTTTGGTGAGCGTCAGGACGGCGCCCTTGGACGCCGCGTAGGTCTGGCTCCCCGGCCGGGGCCGGGTCGCCGCCGTCGACGCCGTCACCAGGAAGACGCCGCGGCCTCGACGCTTCATCACGGGCAGCGCGTACTTGGCGCCCAGCCACACGCCCTTGACGTTCACCCCCATGATCCGGTCGAACGCCTCCTCGTCGACGTCCTCGATGTCGAGCTTCCATTGGGGCACGCCGGCGTTGGCGTAGAAGATGTCGAGGCTCCCGAAGGCGGCCAGGGCGCGCTCGACCATCGCCTGGTTGTCCCGGGCCACCGTGACGTCGGCACGCAGGCTCAGCCCGCGTCCCCCCGCCTTCTCGATGTGCTCGACCGTCGCCTTGGCGCCGGCCTCGTTGAGGTCAGCGACGACGACCCGCGCTCCCTCCGCCGCCATCGCCACCGCCGTCGCCGCACCGATGCCGGAGCCGCCCCCCGTGATGACCGCCACCCGATCCTTCAACCTCATCGTCGTCCTCCCGGAGCCTAGAGCGCGAGCTCGGCCATCGTGCGAACGGCCGTCGCATCGCCGCCGATCATCAGGGTGGTCACGCCGGCCGCCCGCCAGTCGGCGAGCCGCTCCCGGATGCGCTCGCGCGGCCCGCAGAGCGCGACGTCATCCACGAGCGCGTCCGGCACGGCGGCCTCGGCCTCGGCCTTGCGGCCGCTCAGGTACAGATCCTGGATCGTGCGGGCCGCCTCCTCGTAGCCGTAGCGCCGCACCAGCTCGTTGTAGAAGTTCATTCCCCGGGCGCCCATGCCGCCGACGTAGAGAGCGAGGCGGCCCTTGACCTTGGCCCGGCAGGCGTCCACGCGGTCGCCCACGACCACGCCGACCGACGGCATGATGTCGAAGCGCTGGACCGGCTTGACCGCAGGGCCGCCCGCCGCCCGGAAGCCCTCATCGAGCCACTCCCGAAACATCCTCATGTGCCGGGGGGCGAAGAAGGTCGGGATCCAGCCGTCGGCCATCTCCGCGGCCAGGGCCACGTTCTTGGGGCCGATCGCGGCCAGGTAGATGGGGAGGTCGGCCCGACCGTGGAGGATCGAGCGCAGCGGCTTGCCGAGCCCCGTGGCCCCCGGCCCGGTATGGGGAATCTGGTAGAACGCGCCACGGAACTCCAGCGGCTTGTCGCGCCGGAGAATCGCGCGCACGACGTGCACGTACTCGCGGGTTCGCGCCAGCGGCCGGCCGAAGGGCTGACCGTGCCATCCCTCTACCACCTGGGGCCCCGAGACCCCGAGCCCCATGCGAAACCGCCCGTGCGAGAGGGCATCCAGGGTCATCGCCGTCATGGCCGCCATGGCCGGCGTGCGCGCCGAGATCTGCATGATGGCGGTGCCCACGTGGATGCGCTCCGTGCGGGCCGCGATCCAGGCCGCCGGCGTCACCGCGTCGGAGCCGTAGGCCTCGGCGGTCCAGACGGAGTCGTACCCGAGCCGCTCCGCTTCCAGCACCTTGGCCATGTCGAGGTCCAGCGCGGGGCCCGAATAACTCAGGTGCAGCGCCAGCCTCATGGCACGCTCCTCATCGCGGGAACCAGCGGTGACGCGCCAGCGCCACGCGGCCGCCCCGCAGGGCAAGTCCTTCCGCTTGCAGACGCAATCGCTGGGTGAGCATGCCGCTCATGCGAGCCCGCACGCTGATCCCGCCGCGGGCGTTGACGACACGGTGCCAGGGAACGTCGTCCGGGCAGCGTCGCATCGCCTGCCCCACCGCCCGCGCCGCGCCCGGCCGTCCCAGCAGCGCGGCCAGCTGACCATACGTCGCCACCCGGCCCCG
The DNA here is from genome assembly GCA_035709005.1 of Candidatus Methylomirabilota bacterium. Classification (NCBI taxonomy): domain Bacteria; phylum Methylomirabilota (SeqCode); species Candidatus Methylomirabilota bacterium. The sequence continues at coordinate 2,105 of DASTFB010000009.1, forward strand.
CGGGATGCGGCGCACCAGCCGCCACACCGCACGGACGAAGCTCAGGCCGGGCGCGCGCTGGTCGACAGCTCCCACAGTCGCGCGTACACGCCGCCGCGGGCCAGCAGCTCGGCGTGGCGTCCCTCCTCGTGGATGCGCCCGTGGTGCAGGACGAGGATACGATCCGCGCGCTGCGCCGTCGACAACCGGTGGGCGATGGTGATCGTCGTTCGGCCCTCCGCCAGGCCAGCGATGGCGTGCCGGATCAGCGCCTCGGACTCCGGATCCACGCTCGACGTCGCCTCGTCGAGAACGAGAACGGCGGGATTGTACACGAGGGCGCGGGCGATGGCCAGGAGCTGGCGCTGGCCGTGCGAGAGATTGGCGCCCCGCTCGACGAGCTCTTCCTCCAGCCCGCGCGGCAGCACCTCGAGCAGCGGCCCGCAGCGCGCAGCTTCCAGGATCCGGAGCAGATCGGTCCGGCTCACCCGGCCGTCGGCGACGGTCATGAGATTCGCCTCCACCGTGCCCGAAAAGAGCACCGTCTCCTGGAACACGACGCCCACGTGCCGGCGCAGTCGCTCCAGATCCCACTCCCGCACGTCGACGCCGGCCACCAGCACCTGCCCCTGCTGCACGTCGTAGGCCCGGTTCAGCAGGCGCGCGCACGTGCTCTTGCCCTCGCCGGTGGGGCCCACCAGGGCGACGTGCTCTCCCGGCGCCACCTCCAAGGAGCAGTCCCGCAGGACCCAGTCCTGGCCGGTGTACGCGAACCACACGCCCCGCAGGGCGACGGCCGGCGCGGCGGGCCGGGCCGCCGGGGGAATCGCCGGCGGCGTGACGATGGCGGGCTCGCGATCGAGCAGGGCGAACACACGCTCCGAAGACGCCATGGCGGCCTGCATGACGGTGTACTTGGCGCCCAGGTCGCGAATCGGCAGGAAGAAGCGGTTGGTGTACTGGATGAAGGCGACCAGCGTGCCGAACGACAGGGCCTCCGCGGTGATCTGGCCGGCGCCGTACCAGAGCAGCAAGGCCAGCGCCGCCGAGCCCAGGGCTTCTACCGACGCGTAGAGCGAGGCCTCCCACACCGTTGAGGTGAACATGGCCCGACGCAGCTCGGCGTTGAGCCGGCGGAAGGCGGTGAACTCGTGGGCCTCGCGGCCGAAGAGCTGGATGACGGTCATCCCTTGCAGCGACTCCTGCAGGAAGGCGTTGAGCCGGGCCAGGCGGCGCCGCACCGTACGGTAGGCGTCGCGGGCCCGCACGCGGAAGTAGGCGGCCCCCCCGCCCAGCAGCGGCATGAGCGAAAACGTGACCAGGGCCAGACGCCAGTCCATCCAGAGCATCACCGCCACCACGCCGGCCAGCGTGATCACGTCCCCCACCACGGCCACCAGCCCGCTGGTGAAGGCCTCGCTGATCGCCTCCACGTCGTTCAGGACCCGGGTCATGAGCCGCCCCACCGGATTGCGGTCGAAGAAGGCGGCTTCCTGGCGCAGGAGGTGCCGGAACAGGCGGCCGCGCAGATCGTGCATCACGCGCTGTCCGGCCAGGTGCATCAGGTAAGACTCGGCGGCGCGGCCGCCGGCCAGGGCCAGCAACACGCCCAGGAACACCGTGGCCACGCCCGTCAACCCGACCCAATCGCCACGAAGGATGTGCTCGTCGATGGCGACCTTGAGGAGGTAAGGCTGGAGCAGCTCCAGCCCGGCGATGAAGGGAAACAGCAGCCCCGTCGCCGCCAGCAGCCGCGCGTGCGGACGGGTGACCTGGGCCAGACGAGCGACGAGCCGGCGGTCGAAGACGCGGCCGACGACGTCCTCGAGCTCCGGCTCAGGCACGCGCGATCTCCTCCTCCAGCTGCTGGATACGCCAGAGCTGCGCGTAGGCGCCGCCTGCCGCGACCAGCTCCTCGTGCGTCCCGGACTCGGCGATGCGTCCCTCGACGAGCACCACGATGCGGTCGGCCGCGCGCGCTGCGCGCAATCGATGCGTCATGAGCAGCACGGTCCGGCCGGCGGCCGCCCGCCGCAGACCCCAGCTGATCTCGTCTTCCTTGGCCGCATCGACGCTGGCGAAGACGTCGTCGAGGACCAGGATGCGCGGCTCTCCGACCAGCGCTCGGGCCAGGGCCAGGCGCTGGCGCTGGCCGCCCGAGACGGTGAGGCCGCGCTCACCCACGACCGTGTCCCACCCGGCCGGGAACGCCTGGACCTCGTCCGCGACCCCGGCGACCACCGCCGCGGCACCAGCCGCCTCCCGCGTCACCCCATCCCGCCCCAGCGTGACGTTGTCGAGGATGGAGCGGGAGAAGAGGAACGCTTCCTGAGGCACGTAGCCCAGCAGCGCGCGAAGGCTTCCCCGGCTGATGGTGGTAACGTCGCGATCTGCGATGAAGACCGTGCCGGCCGGCGGCTCCCACAGCCGCGCCAGCAGCGTGCCCATCGTCGACTTGCCGCTGCCGGTGGGCCCCACCAGGGCCACCACCTCCCCCGGGGCCACGGCGAAGCTGACATCGCGCAGCGCCGGTCCGCGGCCCTCGTAGGCGAACGTCAGCCCGACGAAGCGGATCGCCAGCGGAGCGGGCGGAGGCGGCCCGGCCGGCTCCGGTGGCGGCGCCGCCGTGATGATCTCCTGGATCCGCGCCAGCGAGGTGAGCCCCCGCCGGGCCAGGGACAGCGTGAAGCCCAGGGCCAGCGTCGGCCAGGCCAGGTAGGCCAGGTAGCCATTGAACGCCACCAGCGCTCCCAGGGTCAGTCGGCCCTCCATCACGGCGCGGCCTCCGAGCCACAGCGCGATGAGGGCACCGAGTCCCGCGACGAGGCCGCTGAGGGGCACGAACCCCGACAGCGTGCGGGCCAGGGCCGCCGTGCGGTGGAGATGCTCGCGGTTAGCCCGATCGAACTCCGCAGTGGCGTGGGGCTCCATCGTGTAGCCGCGGACGACGCCGATGCCGACCAGCGTCTCCTGCACACGGGCCGACAGCACGCCCAGCTGTTCCTGAGCGGCTTGGGTCCGCTCGTGGATGGCGACGTTGGCGCCCCGGGCCAGCAACGCCAGCAGCGGGTACGGCGCCAGCGCCCACAGGGTCAGCCAGGGATCGACGGCGATCATGGCGGCCAGCGCCCCGACGAAGGCGAGCAGCGTGCTGATCAGGCTCACCCCGCCGAAACCGACCAGCGATCGGACCGCCGAAATGTCGCTCGAGGCCCGGGCCATCAGATCGCCGATGGCGTGCCGGGCGTAGAAGTCGGGAGGAAACCGCAGCAGGCTCTGATAGAGCTCGTCGCGGATGTCGCTCTCGACGCGCTGGGCGCTGCCGATGATGAGGAAGCGCGAGGCCAGGCGGGTCACGCCGTTGCCCAGCGCGATGAACAGGATGAGACCGGCGAAGCTGGCGATGGGGGCCACGGCCGGATCGCGCTCCAGCGCTTCCACGGCGCGCTGCACCGTGCGGGGGATCAGCAGGCTCAGCAGCGTGGCCGTCGACAGGCAGATCACGCCGGCGCCGTAGCGGACACCGTAGCGGGCCACGTAGCGCGCCAGCGGGCGCGCCAGCGATGCCGACCTCGGACTCAGCCCGTCCCTCGACCGCGGGCGCCCTCCGCGCGCGGCTTGAGCGCCGCGTACACGGCGAACAGCGAGGGCGTCGGCACCCCGAGCCGCTGGCCGAGTCTGACCGCATACCCGTGCAGGGCCTCCAGCTCGAGCCGGCGGCTCGCGGCGAGGTCGTCGGCCAGCGAGGATCGGGTGTCGGGACCGAGCGCGGAGGCCGCCGCCAGGATACGCTCGACCACGTCCGGCCCGAGCCGCACGCCGGCCCCGGCGGCCAGGGCGGCCAGCTCCTCGAGGAGGAGTCGGTAGAGGCGCCAGGTCTCCGGCACGGCGCGCACGACGCCCGAAGGACAGCCCGTGACCGCCGTGATCCCGGCCTGGGCGCAGATGAGGAGGTACTTCTCCCAGACCACGCGGCGAATGTCCGTGGACACCTCCGCGGGCACGCCGGCGAGGGCGAATGCCGCGCGCAGCCGCTCGAGGCGTGGGCTGATGCGACCGTCGAGCTCGCCGAACGCGACCCGGCCGGCGAAGCGGTGGGCGATCACGCCGGGCGCCACCCGCTCGGCGAACACGTAGGCGGCGCCGCCCAGCGTGCGGGCGATGCCCACGCGGGCTTGCACCAGCTCGAGGTTCACGACGCCGTTCTGCAACGACAGGACCGCGGTGTCCGCTCCCAGCGCCGGCTCCGCCGCGGCCAGCGCCGCTTCGGTGTCGAAGGACTTCACGGAGAGCACGATGACGTCGGCGGGGGCCCGGCCGGCAAGCCGCTCGACCGCCTCGACCTTGACCGTGTAGTCGCCCTCGACGGTGGAGGACACCCGCAGCCCGTCGCGCTGGATGGCGGCCAGGTGGGCGCCACGAGCCACGAGGGTCACCGGCGCGCCGGCCTGGGCCAATCGCGCGCCGAAGTAGCCTCCGACGCCGCCGGCGCCGACGATGACGATCCGCAACCCGTTCACGCTCGTCCCATGCTCCCGGAGCGTCCGTTGGTTGTCAAGGATCCGTGTGGTAGGCTGGCGCCGTCGACATGACGTCGCTCGAGTCACGCGTGGCGATCGACGCCGCGCGCAGCGCCGGCCACCTCCTGAAGTCCGAGCTGCCGAGCCGGCGGCAGATCACCTACAAGGGCTCGCCGACCAACCTCGTCACGGAGATGGACGCGCGGGCCGAGCGCCTGATCCTCGGGCGGCTGGCCGCCGCCTTCCCCGACGATGCGGTGCTCTCCGAGGAGGCCGGCGCGCGTCCAGGCCGCTCGGGCCGGCGCTGGATCGTCGACCCGCTGGACGGCACGACCAACTACGCTCACGGGATTCCGATCTTCGCCGTGTCGATCGCCCTCGAGGAGGCCGGGCACGTGATCGTGGGCGTCGTCTACGACCCGAACCAAGACGAGCTCTTCGTGGCCGAACGCGGCGCCGGGGCCTTCGTGAACGACGAGCGGCTCGCCGTGTCGTCGACGGCGGTGCTGGACGAAAGCCTGCTGGCCACGGGGTTCCCCTACAACATCCGGGAGACGCCGGACAACAACCTCGCCGAGTACGCCGCCTTCAGCGTCTGCGCGCAGGCGGTGCGCCGCCTGGGCTCGGCGGTGCTCTACCTGGCCTGGCTGGCCGCTGGGCGCTTCGACGGCTACTGGGAGCTGCGCCTGGGCCCGTGGGACGTCGCCGCCGGCAGCCTCCTGGTGGAGGAGGCGGGTGGGCAGGTGACCGATCTTCGCGGGGGGCCGCTGGACCTGGACGCCCCCGCGGTGGTGGCCAGCAACGGACGCATCCACGGGGCCATGCTGGACGTGCTCAAGACGGCCCGGCACGTCGGCCCTTGACGTCGGCACGCGCCGCGGCGACAGTGCGCGGCAGACACCCGGCGGCGCCGCCGGGATGGAGGGACAGGATGACGCGTGTGATCTGCATGATCGGGGTAGCGGTCCTCATGCTCGTGGCCAGTGCGGCTCAGGCCGTGGCCCAGAGCCCCCACCTGGAGGGAGCTCGCAAGGAAGGCAAGGTCGTCTGGTACACCTCGCTGGCCCTGGGCAGCGCCGAGAAGGTGGCCAGAATGTTCGAGACGGCCTACCCGGACATCAAGGTGGAAGTGCATCGAACCGGCTCTCAGCGGGTGCTGCAGCGCCTCATGCAGGAGCTGCAGGCCAACATCAAGAACGCCGACGTCGTGCATACCTCCGACGCCGGACACTTCGTCCTGCTCAAGGACAAGAAGCTGCTCATGAAGTACACCCCGGCGGGGGCCGACCGGTTGCTGGCAGGATTCAAGGACAAGGACGGCTATCACTACGGCCTCCGGGCCACCGTCTCCGTCATCGCCTACAACCCGAAGATCGTGCCGGCGGCCGAGGCGCCCAAGACCTGGAAGGACCTGCTCGATCCCAAGTGGCGAGGGAAGCTGGTCACCGCCCATCCCGGGTACAGCGGCGTCATCGCCACCCACGTCCTCGCCCTGGTGAACCTCCACGGCTGGGACTACTTCAAGCAGCTGGCCGCCAACAAGCCGATGATCGTGCAGTCGGCCGTCGATCCGCCGGGCGTGGTGGCGTCGGGCGAGCGGCCGGTGGCCGCCAACACCGCCGATTACAACGCCTACGCCACGAAGAAGAAGGGCAATCCCATCGAGATCGTGATGCCCCGGGAAGGCGTGCCCCTCATCGTCTCCCCGACGGCCATCACGGCCTTCGCCCCGCATCCCAATGCGGCCAAGCTCTTCACCGATTTCACCTTCAGCCGGGAAGTCCAGCAGACCCTGGCCGACAGCGAGGGGCTCTACACCGGGCACCCCGAGGTGAAGTATCCGGCCGACAGGCCCAAGCTCTCCGAGCTCAAGCTGCTGCAGGTCGATCCCTCCGAGCTGGAGCAGCGCAACGAGGAGATCAAGAAGCGCTTCGTCGAGTTCTTCGGTGCCTGACACCCTGGCCCGGCGAGCCTGGCCGGCCATGGCCATGGAGCGCTCCGTCGCCGTGTGGATCCTGGCGGCGGTCACGCTCATCGTGCTCATGGCCCTGCCCCTGGGCTGGCTCGGCTGGGTGAGCGTCAGCAGCGAGGGCGGTCCCACCCTGGCGCACTACGGGGCGGTCTTCCGCGACGCCCAGCTCCAGAAGGCGCTCTGGAACACCGTGGTGATGGCGTTCTGGGTGGGACTGGCCTCGCTCGCCGTGGGGGCGCCCCTGGCCTGGTTGACGGCGCGGACCGACCTGCCCGGCAAGGGGCTGATGCGCGGGCTGATCATGGCCTCGTTCGTCACGCCTCCGTTCCTGGGCGCCTTCGCCTGGGTGATGCTGGCCGGGCCCAACGCCGGCCTGCTCAACAAGATCTATCGCAGCGTCACCGGCAGCGCGGACCCGCTCTTCAACATCTTCACCATGCCGGGACTGGTCTTCGTGGTCACGATCTACACGTTCCCGTACGTCTACATCATGATCGTCAACACGCTCGGTCTCATCGCGTCCGACCTCGAGGAGGCGGCCTCGGTCCTGGGCGCCGGGCGACTGCTGGTGGCCGCGACCGTTACCTTGCCGCTGGTCGCCCCGGCCATTCTGAGCGGGTTCATCCTGGCCGTGCTGCAGGCCCTGGCCCTGTTCGGGTCGCCGGCGATGCTGGCGCTCCCGGCCGGCTTCCACACCATCACCACGCAGATCTGGGCGTTCTTCCACTACCCGCCCAAGGTCGAGATGGCCGCGGCCTTCTCGATTCCCCTGCTCCTGGCCACCGCGCTGTTGCTCCAGCTCCAGAAGCGCCTCCTGGGCCGGCGGGGCTACGCCTCCGTCGGCGGCAAGGGAGGCCAGCGGCGCAACATCCCGCTCGGCGTCTGGCGCTATCCCGCGCTCGTGGGCGGCCTGGCCGTGCTGGCCTGCGCGATCTTCCTGCCGTACGGCATCCTGGCCAAGGCGGCCTTCACTCGAGCGTGGGCCCAGCCGCTGACCTGGGACAATTTGACGGCGGGGAACCTCGCCTTCACCTTCTTCGAGTACAGCGCCACCAGGTCGGCCATCCTGAACACGCTGCAGCTGGGGGTGCTGACCGCCACCGTGGGGGCCGGCCTGGCCGCGCTCCTGGCCTATGTGGCCAACCGGCGCCTGATCCTCGGCCATCAGGTGCTGGCCTTCCTGGCCCTGGCCCCCATCGTCATCCCCGGGGTGGTGCTCGCCGTGGGCCTGTTCATCGCCTACACCCGTCCCCCGTTTCTGCTCTACGGTACGCTGTGGATCCTGTTCGTCGCCTACGTGACCAAGGAGATGCCGGTCGGGTACTCGCAGGCCGATGCCACGTTCAAGGGTGTGCATGCCGAGCTGGAGGACGCCGGCCGCATCCTGGGGGCCGGACGTCTGCGCGTGCTCCGCGAGATCACCGCCCCGCTGGCCAGAAGCGGCATCATCGCCACGTGGTGCTTCATCTTCATCGGTGTGATCCGCGAGCTGTCGGCCTCCATCATCCTGTTCACGCCGGGCACCAGGGTGATGTCGGTCGTGATCTTCGATCTCAAGGAGGAAGGGCAGTTCGGCGCCATCGCCGTTCTGGGACTCTTCATGCTGGTGATGACGTTCGGCACCGTCATCCTCATGCAGCGGGTCCTGGGCCGCGATTTCATGGGGGTTCGGCAGTGAGGCGTCGGCCGGCGGAGACGAGATGCCTGGCATCCTCCTGAAGGACCTGACCAAGCGCTACGGCGAGGATGTCGCCGCCGTGCGCGGGCTCTCCCTCGAGGTGAAGCCGCGCGAGCTGGTCGCGCTGCTCGGCCCTTCCGGCTGTGGCAAGACCACCACGCTGCGTCTGGTCGCGGGCTTCCTCCAGCCCGATGCGGGGGAGATCTGGGTGGGCGAGCAGTGTCTGTCCTCACCGGCCAGCGTCGTTCCCCCCGAGCGCCGTCGAATGGCCATGATCTTCCAGAGCTACGCCCTCTGGCCTCACATGACCGTGGCCCAGAACGTGGCCTACGGGCTGCGCTTCAGGGGCGCGCTCTCCCGCGACGAGCGCCAGCGGCGAGTCCGCGAGATGCTCCACATCGTGCAGCTCGGGGGCTTCGAATCACGCTACCCGGGCGAGCTGTCGGGAGGCCAGCAACAGCGGGTGGCCGTGGCCCGGGCGCTGGTGATCGAGCCCGAGATCCTCCTCCTCGACGAACCCCTGAGCAACCTGGACGCCAACCTCCGGGAAGAGATGCGTTTCGAGATCCGGCGCCTGCACGAGCACTTCGGCATCACGACCCTCTACGTCACCCACGACCAGGCCGAGGCGATGGTGATCTCGGACCGAATCGCGGTCCTCGAGCGAGGCCGGGTCGTCCAGGTCGGCACCGCCCGCGAGCTCTTCGAGCAGCCCCGCTCGCGGTTCGTGGCGGCATTCGTGGGCCGGACCAACCTCATCCAAGCGACGGCGGCGGGACCGGACACCATCGCCCAGGGCGGGTTCCGCCTGCGAGTGGCCGCCGCGGACCTCAAGCCGGGAACGTCGGTGGCCGTGTCCCTTCGCCCCCACGCCATCACGTTGCGACCCGTCGCTTCGGGCAGTGAGGGCGGGACCAACCTCCTTCGAGGTCGCATCGAGCGAGCGACCTACCTCGGCGACGCCGTGGACTACGAAGTGACGATCGAAGCAAGCGACGTCCGCTTGCGTGTCACGACCCTGCCCGGACTCGGTTTCCGCCCCGGTGAGGCGGTGCTGCTCGAGGTCCCGGCGACGGCGTGCGTGCCGCTCGCCGACGCCGGCGACTGAGGTGCGATGCCAGGCGATCTGCTGGAGGACCTCGTTCGGCCCGAGGCGTATCCCCCGCCGCGACCTGCCCGGGTGAGCGTGATCGCGACGCACATCTCGTGGGTCTTCATCACCGACCGCGAGGTGTGGAAGCTCAAGCGACCGGTAGACTATGGCTTCGTCGACTACACCACGGTCGAGCGACGGCGACACTTCTGCGAGGAGGAGATCCGCCTGAACCGTCGCCTGGCCCCCGACGTCTATATCGGCGTAGAGCCCGTCCGCCGGGACGACGGACGCTACTCCTTCGTCGGGCCGGGCCGCGTCGTGGATCACGCCGTGCGGATGCGCCGCGTGTCCGACGAGGCGAGCGCCGAGGCGCTGCTGCGGCGCGGGGCCCTCACCCACGAGCGACTGGCGCGCCTGGCCAGCCGGCTGGCCGCCTTCTACGCCGGCGCCGCCACCGCACCGGCATTCGGGTCGCTCGACATCATCCGGGCCAACGTCGAGGAGAACTTCGCCCAGGTCCAGCCGTTCGTCGGCCGCTTCCTGACCGCCGAGACTCTGCAGGTCGTCCGGGCCTGGCAACTGGAACGTCTCGAGCAGCACGCCGCCGACTTCGAGGCCAGGCGGGCGAGAGGGCATATCCGCGAAGGCCACGGCGACCTCCGGCTCGAGCACGTCTACTTCGAGGCGGCCGACCCCATCGTCATCGACGCCATCGAGTTCAACGACCGCTTCCGCAATGCCGACGTCGCCGCCGATGTGGCGTTTCTGGCGATGGAGCTCGACGCACGCGCTCGCCCCGACCTGGCCGCGAGCTTCCTCGCGGCCTTCGCGACGGAGTCCGACGACCACGATCTCTATGCCGTCGTCGACCTGTACCTGTCCTATCGGGCCTGGGTCCGGGCCAAGGTCGCCTGCTTTCTCGCCGCCGACGCCTCGACCGACCCCGACAAGGCGCGACGGAAGTCCCAGGAGGCGCAGCGACTGTTCGGGCTGGCCCGGGCTTATGCCGAAGCGCCGACGACGAGCCCGCCCCTGATCGCGGTCGGCGGCCTGATCGGGGCGGGCAAGAGCACGCTGGCCGACGCTCTCGGCCGCGCGCTCGGCGTGCCCGTGATCGCCTCGGACCGGACGCGGAAGGCCCTGGCCGGCGTGCCGGCGACGCAGCCGGCGCCGGCCGCGGCGTACGCGCCGGCGTTCACGGCCCGGACGTTCGCCGAGCTGTTTCGCCGCGCCGACGTCGTGCTGGGCTCCCGCCGCGGTGTCATCCTCGACGCCACGTTTCGCGAGCGCGACCTGCGCCTTCGCGCCCGGCAACTGGCCCGGCGCCACCAGCGTCCGTTTCGTTTCGTGGAGGCCATCTGTGACGACTCGACGCTGCGCCACCGTCTGCGCGCCCGCGCCGCGGCCGTCACCGTGTCCGACGCGACCGAAGACCTTCTCGATCGGATCCGGCGCGAGTTCGAGCCGATCACGGAGCTGCCCGACGACGAGCACGTGGCCGTGCTCACCACGCAGCCGGTGGCTACTCAGGTCCAGGCCGTGCAGGCGAGCCTGGCGCGCTGAGCGCGGCTGTCGTGTCTCACTCGGGGCCGTGGACGGACTGGCGGGCGACCACCGGCTCGCTTTCGATGTCGGCGCCCGACAGCTCGCGGTAGGCCCCCGTGTAGCCCAGCGGGCCGGCCGGCGGCCCCCATCGAGACGCCCGGGCCCGCCCGGAGGACGGGTGACCCGGCGGGCGGGAGGCCGCGTCGGCGGCTGTCGCCTCGGCATTCAGCTGGTGGAGCAGGACAAGCAGGTCCAGGCGGTGGCGCGCAGCGTATTGCTCGATCGTCAGCTCCCGGTACTGAGGCGAGGGCTGCCCAGGCTGCACCTCGAACAAGGGGCCGTGCTGGATGAAGATCGCCCCGGTCGCCGGATAGCGGGCGAGCACGTCGCTCACTTTCGATCCCGGGCCGATGGGCGGTGCCGTCATCGGCGGCTCGAGCGTGCAGCCTGGGGGCTTGTCCATCCTCGCTGGCCCATGCGTGGTTTCTCACGACCTCGTACTACGTCTGCACGCGATTGCGCAAGCTCGGCCACTGCCCCCGGATCGAGAACTTTTTCTACTGGCGGTCGTCTGGCATCCGTCGCACACTTGGCGTGCGCGGCCCCACAGGGCCGCGCCGAACCACCCAGCCATGGTGTCACGTTGACCGCAGTGTCGCGAGGCAGATCATGATCCGAGGCCACCGGGCTGGGTCATTGCAGGAGGGTTTGCTATGGGGTGCCCCCGGTGTGAGGCCGAAGAGGCGATCGGCGCCAAATACTGCGGCGGCTGCGGCCGTCGCATGCAGCGGTCGAGCTGTCAGCGTTGCGGAGCAACGAACCCGTCCGCGAGTAAATTCTGCCACGAGTGCGGACATGGCTTGATCGATACGGCGGCGGTACCGCGTGGCGCGGTCTCCGAAGCCGCGCAGTGGGACGAGCCCGAAGAGATCAAGGACAGCGCGTTCTGGGAAGCCTACGCGGACCGAACCGGCATCCCGGCCGCCGGCCTCCTCGAGGTGGCGCCCCCGCCGGGCGGGGAACGACGAGCATCGCCTGCGGTGGACCCCGACGAGGGCTCAACGCCCTGGCGCCAGGGC
>DASTFB010000010.1 GCA_035709005.1 Candidatus Methylomirabilota bacterium
GGGGACGTCGCCCGGGCCCGAGAGGCGTGCGCCGCCGTCGAGCGCAGCGAGGCCCGCAGCATGCTCGGGTGCATCTACGAGGATGGCGCCGCCGTCGGGTTCCACCATCTGCGATGCGGGCGGTGGGACCAGGCGAAATCCTACCTGGAGCGCCGCCTGCCGCTCTATGAAGAGCGCAACCACCGGGCGGCGTTCGCCGCGTGTGCGCTGGTGCTGGGCCAGCTGCGCCTCGAGCTGGAAGACTTTGCCGGGGCGGAGGCGCTGCTCTCCCGCGCCCTGGCGGTCGCCCGGGAAGGCGGCAACGTCCTGCTCGAGCTCTGGGCGCTTCCCGTCCTGGGCGAGCTGCACCTGCGCGGGGGTCATCCGGAGCGGGTCGGGCCAGTCCTGCAGCGCGGGTTCGCCCTGCTCGAGCCGGGTCGGCGCTGGTACGGCCTGCCCGGTCCCCTGTTCCTCGTCAAGGGCATGCTCGCCGGCGCCGAGCGCCGCTGGAAGGATGCGGCGGCCGCCTTCGACGAGGCGGTCGCGCTGGCCCGCCGGCACTGCCTGCCGTGGGACGAGGCCCGCGCGCTCTACGAGCGGGCCGTGGTGCACGCGGACCAGGGAGGCGCCGACGATCGCGCGGAGGCCGGGCGGCTGCTCGGTACGAGCCTGGAGCTGTTCCAGCGGGTCGGCGCCGTGAAGGATGCGGAGAAGGTGTCAACGAGGAAGGAGATGCTCGATGCCTGATTACATGCTCTACGTCGGGACCCATGCCATCGACGATCCCACGCGGGCGGGGCTGGTCTTCGCGGCGGCCCGTGGGGCCATCGGCAATGGGCGGCAGACCAAGGTCGCGTTGCTGGGTGATGCCGTCCTGCTCATGATCCCGGAGATCGCCGCCAACACGCATCTGGCCGGGCCCCAGCGAGGCTCCGTGAGGGACTTGATCGATCAGCTCAAGAAACAGCCGGACCAATTCGAAATCCATGCCTGAGACAGCTGCTGTGTGGCCCGTGGGGTCACCCAGAAGCAAGTCGAGGCCCAGGGCGGGAAATTCATGACCTCCCAGCAGTTCGCGCAGCTGTCGTTCGATGCCAAACACGTGATCTCGTTCTAACTGGCGACGCCCACGTGGAACAGATGAGGAGCAAGCCAATGCCGATAGTTCCACTTCTCGAGCGTGAGCAGATCCCCTCGGACCGGCCCGTGCACCCCTTCGAGACGGCGCAGCGGGTGGTCGGCCAGGTCTTGAACTTTCACCGGACGGTTGGCCACAGCCCGAGGGCCCTGGACGGCTTCGTAACCCTGAGCGTCGCCCTGAAGGAGATGCAGCTCGACCGGAAGCTGCGGGAGCTGGCCTATCTCCGCACGGCCCAGCTCAATCACTGCTCATATTGAGTGGGCCTGCACGTCGCCCTCGGTCAGAGGGTGGGGCTCACCCGATCCCAGATCGATCACCTTGCCGATCACGCCGAGCATCCCGCGGAATACAGCGAGGTCGAGCGACTGGTCATCCGCTACGCCGAGCAGCTCACAACGGACGCCGGTACCGACGACGGACTCGACGCGGAGATTCGCAAGCATCTGTCGGATCGCGAGCTGGTCGAGCTGGCCGTCACCGTGGCCATCGCCAACGCGACCACGCGGATCTGCAACGCCCTGAAGATCGAGCACGACTGACCGGTGCGCGGGGCCGGGCCACGAGGCCCGGCCTCCGCCTTTGCGCGCGGCTTGCCGAGCTCGTGGCCAGGATCAGGATGCCGGCCGTGTACGGCATCGACGGACGCGCGGAGGGCATCCCACCCTCACTGCTGGTGCGGGCGGACAAGGTGATCGAGTGATGGATCGCCGAACGTCTCTCACCATACGCCGGGCTGCAGGGCGTCGCTGCAGGTCACATCAGCAACGCCATCAACCACTTTCCGACGATGGGACTCACGAACAGTCCGAGGATGAGGGTGATGACGGCGGCGACCTCTGCCATCTCAGTTCCCGTCTACGGGCGCGCGTCGGCGACGAAGCGGACCCTGATGGCGGACGCCGTCACCTCGAGCTTCCTGGCCACTTCCTCGATCACACGCTGGACCACGGTCTTGAAGGCGCCGTGGAAGAGCTTGTCGACGTTGGTCGAGTGCAAGACGCCCATGCCTTCGCCTTCACGGTTGAGCTCGCTATAGGTCGAGTCGACGACCGGCTGACCGTCTTGCGTGCGTACGATGAGCAGGTTGAGCGTGACCGCGCGCCGGCTCGTGACCGTCCAGAACTTGTCTTCGTTCACGAACTCGAACACGAGGATCTCCCCGCCGATCGCGTACTCGGTGCCGGCCTGCCGGCCGAGCTCGCGCAGCTGGGACGCGGCCTGCTTCGACACGATGCCATCCAGGGGCTTGGCCTGGAAGCCCGCGCTACGCAGCTCCGTGACGAAGAGCGATTGGAGGACTTCGTTGACCGGCACGTATTCACGACCTTCGTGCGTGAGGCCGAACTTCCAGGCGCCTTGCTGGGCGATATAGCTCTGCCCTTTCGAATCGGTGGCGTCGACCCACGCGCGCTTGTCCTCCAGCCTGGCCACCCCGAAAGACATGGCCGCAGCTTTGTCGGCTGCGGTCACTTTCGCGGCGGAGGGTGTGTACGTGAGCTCGAGACTGCGTGTGCACCCGGTGAGGGTGAGCAGCGTGACGACGCCGATGAGAGAGAAAATGCGGACCATTCCAGATCTCCTACAGGTTGGTGGGGCAGAGTCGCCGTACGCCACTGCCTTCACAGTTGCATAGAGAAGGAAAGAGACGGAAGGAATTTGGTCAGGCCGACGCCGCCGGCTCCACCCACCGGATCCCGCCGTCGGCGGTGAAGAGCAGGCCCAGGCGTAGCTGGTGGCCGCCGGCAACGCCGGGGAGCAGACGGCCGTAGAGCCGAACCTGCGAGACGTACTCGGGATACGCCGCCTCCACCGGCCCCGACGGCGGGGTGTCGGTCTTGAAATCGAGCAGGTGCAGCGTGTCCGCGCCGGCGGCGATCAGGTCCACGTAGCCCGTCAACAGGGTGCCGTCGCCCCACGGCGCGGCGACCGGGTACTCGAGCTGGAGATCGGGGCCGGGCCGCCGGGCCAGCCCCTCGGCGCGAAGCCGCTGCCAGGCCCGGCCGACGTCGGCCACGGCCTCGTCGAGGTGCTCGCTCAGGCCTGCGGAGGCGGCAGCCCGGCGGATGGCCTCGGGCGGGCTCAGCGCCGGGTCGCGCAGAAGCGAGCCGATGGCCTGGTGGACAGCGGTGCCGAACACGTGGCCGAAGCGGCCCTCGCGGGCCTTGCGCGGTGCGGCCTCGATGGGCTCGCGCTCGATGAGCGCCGCGCGAGCCTCCGACACCGCCACCGGGCTGAACCGCGGACGCGCGGCCTCGTGGGCCGCGGCCTCCCAGCGTCGCGCGATGTCGTTGTACGCGTCGGTGGCGTCGCCGGGGGGGTGCCGCCGGGGTGCAGTTACCTGGCGGGACCAGGCGGCGCCCTGGCCCCACACGTAGGTGTCGAGCACGCGGACGCTCTCGCTGTCCACGCCGTCCAGCAGGTCGGCACAGACCATCTTGCCCGGCTTCGGTGTCCCCGTCCTCGGGATGACGAACAGGTCCCGCGCCCGCGTGGCGGCCACGTAGATGACGCGGCGGCGCTCGGCCCGCTGGTACTCGCGCTCGGTTTGCGTGAGCTCGAGGTCGGGCGGCTCCTCCCACGCGAGACCTTCGAGCGCCATGGTCCAGCCGCGGCCGTCGCGCTCCATGCGCCAGGGCTCGGGCGACAGGCGCAGGTCCCATTCGCCCCGGCCGTCCCACAGCACGACCACGGGGAACTCCAGGCCCTTGGCCTGGTGCACGGTCAGCACGTGCACGGCTTCGGCACCCACGGGATGGGGTGGGTCGAGCTGAGCGGGGTCGGTGACCCACTGGCGCAGGCGAGCGGTGGCGCCGTCGTAGTCGAGGCCTTCGCCCGCGGCGGTCTGCTCGAGCGCCAGGCACAGCTCGCGCAGGCGCGCCAGGCGCTGCGCGCTGTTGGGGCCCAGGGCCACGGCGCGGGCGCAGGCGGTGCGATCGAGCAGGTCGCGCGCGGTGGCGCCGGGAGGACGCTCCAGGCGACGCCGGCGAAGCTCACCGATCAGCGCCTTCGCCTGGCGCACGCGGCGGACCGCCTCGTCCTCGGGCGCCCGGCCCGCGGCGGCCGCCCGCTCTCTGAGGAGATCGGCGAGACCGAGGGCGAAGAACGGCGGGCGCAGCAGCGCGGCCTCGGCCACGCCGTCGCTGCGGTCGGCGAGCGCGCGCAGCCCGAGCAAGAGCTGACGGCTCAGAGGATCGGCCAGGAAGAGTCGACCGCCGCGCGACGCGTAGGGCACGCCCTCGGCGTCCAGCCGCTCGAAGAGCAGCGAGAGGTTCCAGGTGGACACGGCGAGCACCGCGATGTCGCCGTACTGCACGCGCCGGGGCTGACGGGTGAGCGGATCCGTCACCGCCACGTCGCTCGACTCGACCAGCCAGCGCAGGTAGCGGGCCAGGGTCTCGCCCTCGAGCGCGCGGTACTCCTCGACCAGGTGCTTGCGGGCGTGGGGGAAGTCGCAGGCCAGGACGTGCACCGGCGTCGTGCGGCCGCCCTCGCGGCCGGGATCGAGCGGCTGGTGGAAGACGACACCGCGCTGCGCGTCGAAGGGCCGGCCGGCGGGGGAGGCGCCGAGGATGCGCTCGAAGCGGTCGTTGAGCCAGGGGATGAGCGAGGGGGCGCTGCGGAAGTTGGCCGAGAGCCGCACCGCCAGATGGGCGCCGCGCATGACGACCTGCCGCACGCGGTCGTACATGGCGACGTCGGCGCGGCGGAAGCGGTAGATCGACTGCTTGGGGTCGCCGACCAGGGTGAGGGCGCCCTCGCGCAGCGCGACCTCCTCCCAGCGGCCGGCGGCGGCGCCGCGCTCGCAGAGGAAGAGCACGATCTCGGCCTGCAGCGGGTCGGTGTCCTGGAACTCGTCGACGAAGATGTGGTCGAACAGGCCCTGCAGCTCGCGGCGCACGTCGCGATGGCTGGCCAGGAGGTCGCGGAGCTTGATCAACAGATCGAGCTGGTCCAGCGCCTGGCGCCGGGCCTTGACCTTCTCGTAGAGGGCGACGGCGACGGGCTGCAGGCGGGCCAGCCGCGTGGCCTTCCAGCAGTCGAGTGGGGCACGGAGGTCCGCCAGGATCGTCCCGTCGATCTGCTTCCAGACGTCCCACGCGACCTTGTCGCCCCTGAAGCCTTGACTCTTCTTGAGATTGCGGGGCCTGGCCGCGACGGCGCGGCGCACGTCGCGGAACAGGACGGTCGGCTCCTGCTCCCGGCCGAGCGCCACCAGGCGCGCGGCGGTATTCCTGATCCAGCGCGCGCCGGGCGAGGTGCCGCGGACCGGAGCGGCCACTTTCGTGAATTCCCGGGAGGCGGCGCGGAACGCGGCGAGGTCGAAGGCCGGAGGCTCGGCGTCGCCGGGCGGGACGTCGCGCCCGCGGATGAAGGCGCCGACCAGGGCGTCGAGGCCGTAGAAGGTCTTGAATTCGGTCTCGCGCGACTCGGGCTGCAGCTCGGCGCCCAGCGCCAGCATGATGGTGCGCGTCGCGTCGTCGGCCCGGCCCTCGACGCCTGTCCCGGCCAGCTCGGCGGCCAGCGTACGGTTCTGCGCGGCGTGCAGCAGCACCTCCCACGTCTCGTGGACGAGGTTCTCGTCGTCCTCGACGATCGTATAGGCGGGGCTCAGCTCGGCCTCGACGGGGCGCAGGCGGAGGAGGCGGTCGGCGAAGCTGTGGATGGTGCCGACCCAGGCGGTGTCCAGATCGGCCAGGGCCTCGCGCAGGGGCGCCTCGCGCTGGGGGGCGAGGTCGGGCTCGGCCAGCGCCTCGAGCAGGCGCTCGCGGATGCGCAGGCGCAGCTCGCCCGCCGCCTTGCGCGTGAAGGTGATGGCCGCCATGCGGCGGAGGGGCACCGGCGGCGCGCCGCTGGTGGGCGCCACCATCTCGACGAGGCGATCGATCAGGATGGTGGTCTTGCCCGTGCCCGCGCCGGCATCGATGAGGACGTTGCGGTCGCGCTCGCGGATAGCCTCGTCGCGCTGCCTCTGATCGGGAGCGGGCTTGCGGTCCCTCACTCCTCGTCGTCCTCGGCCTGCGCGGCCGCGATCTGGTCGGGCTGCTTGAGCGCCAGCAGGCGCCGCGGGGCGTCGCCGCCGCCGGCCAGCACCCGCGCCGCCTGCTCGTAGACCCGCTCGCCGCACACCGGGCGGAAGCAGCAGTACGTGCAGTCCTCCTTGTCGGCGGTGCGGGGGAAGGCGCGCGCGGCCAGCAGGTCGCCGGCCAGGGCCAGCCACTGCCGCGCGGCCGGCGCCAGCGTCGCGGCGAAGTCGTCCACGAAGCGCCGCTCCTCGCCGTGGCGGCCGACGTAGGCCACGCCCACCTCGGCCGGCGTGCCCCACTCCCGGGCAAGCTGACCGGCGACGAGCCCGTAGACCGCGATCTGCACGTCGCTCACCGGATCGGGCTCGGCATCGTTCCCGAGCCGCGGCCAGACGCGGCCGGTCTTGAGATCGCGCACGAACGTCCGCCGCGAGTCGGCGTCGATACGATCGATCTTGCCGCGCAGGAACAGCATCCGTCCCGGCAGCGTCAGGGGGACGGGCATCGGCTCGCCGAACCCCCGCTCGGTGGCCACGAAACGCCGGCGCCCGAGCTGCCATTCGTACTCGAGCAGATGGCGCACGTCTTCCCGGGTGCGCTCCCGCTCGCGACCGCGGACGGCCTCGCCGACCAGCGGGTACTGCTCGAGGAACGTCTCGAACATCCGCTCGACGATCCGGTCGGCCGCGGCGAGCCAGTCCTCCAGCGGCCTCTCGTGTTCGCAGAAGCCGGCGCCGTGGTGGCGGAAGAACTCCTCGGCCACGGTGTGGAAGAACGAGCCGTACGCCGGTTGCTCGATCTCGCGCAAGGAGGGCGCGCACGCAGGCTCGTCGAGACCGAGCTGCTTTTGCAGCAGAAATAGATAGGGGCACTGGAGCAGTACCTGGAGCGAGGACGGGGAGATCGGGCGCTCGGGTGTCAGGCCGGGCACGGCGATGTCCGCCACGGCGCTGCCGAGGAGCCCGTCGTCGGGCAGGCTCGCGAGGCGGTCGAGGTCGAGGGCCGGCGAGCCGCGCCAGGCGGGAGGAAGGCCGCCGGCAGCATGGGCAACGGCGTCGTGCCAGGCGCTCTGCAGCAGCGGCATCGCCCGCCGGAACCTCAGGGCCGCCTGGCGGGCGGGAATGAAGGCGTCGCGCTGCAAGGCCGTGGTGTCGGGGATCCCGGTCGTCGTCCGCTCTCCGGTCGCCGAGCTCGGCCGGGCCAGGGCGGCCGCGGCCTCCAGCAGCACGGACGAGGGCTCGCGCTGCGAGCGATCGAGGCCCAGGCGCGGCGCCGACAGGGCCACGCGCCGCTCGGCGGCGCGGACCGCGACGTCGAGCGCGTGCAGGGCCGCCAGCGCGCGATCGCCGGCCGTCGCCGGCGGCACCCTGCGGCCGTCGGCGCCCGGGGCGCCGAGCCGCGCTCGCAGGGCGTCGGAGATGACCGGGTCCTCGTGGGCGGGCGGAGGCAGGTGGCCCTCGGCCAGGCCGATGACGCGCACGGCCGCGAACCGGAGCCCGACGGCGCCGGCGATGGTGCCGACGTACACTGCGGGCTCGCCGAAGCGGCCGGTGGGGAGGCGAGCGCCCCTGATCGCTTGCTCGACGACCTGCACGGCGTCGTCGCCGCCGAGCGTGCCGCACACGCGGGCCGCCGTGGCGAGCGCCTCGTCGAGCAGCGCCTGCACGCGCGCGCCGGGACCGGGCTGCAGCAGCCAGTCGCCGAGGAAGCTCCGGAGCGCGGGCCAGAGCTCGGCGAGGGGCGCGCCGGCGATCACCAGGCGCGCGACCTGCACCAGCGCGTCGATCGCCGGGCGCGCGGCCTTGAGATCGCCCAGGAGCCGCTCGAGCTCGCGCGCCTGGCGCGCCAGGCCGGATCTCTCGGGGTCGTCGACCGCGGCGGCGTTCGCGGCGGCCAGCTGCGCCTCGAGCTGCGGCTCGCGCGCGGCCAGGCGGCTCGCCCACTCCAGCGCGCCGTCCGGGCGCGCTGGATTGCCCCCGGCGGTGCCCAGCGACCAGACCAGGTCCATGGCGGCTGCCCGCGAGAGGTGACGGCCGTTGTCGCCGTTCGTCCGCAGCGCGGGCAGCACGTCGGCCAGCGCTTCGCCGCCGAGGTGAGCCTGCAGCGCCCGGACGACGGCCAGGGCGCGGGCTCCGGCCGCGGTGCCGGCCAGCGGCAGGCCGCCGGCGACGTACACCGGCATCGTCACAAGCCCGGGCGAACCCTGCTCCGGCGTCGCCGGCGTATCGGCGTCGTCGCCCGCGGGCCTCGTGCCTGTCGGCCAGGGCAGGCGCTGGAGCCGTTCGGCCACCAGCGCGGCGAGCGGGTCGAGTGCCGGCGTCAGGACGGCGATGTCCTCCAGCGCGATGCCGCCGGCGACCTGCTCGGCCACCCAGTCGGCCGTGGCCTCGATCTCGGCCTCGACCCCTGCGTGCTCCTCGAGCCTCACGGTGTCGTCGGGGCCGCTGCTCCGCGGACGGTCAGGATCCCCAAGGACGCGGGGCGGCTCGAAGAGATAGGCGGCCAGCAGATCGCGCTCGCTGGCGCTCGCCCGTGGCGCCCGAGTGAGCAGCGCCCTCGTAGCGTCACGCCCGAAGAGCGACTGGACGCGTTCGAGGTGATGCTCGCGGAGCGGCCTGGCGGCGAGCAGGCCGAGCGTGGCGCCGGGGATCGCGCGCAGAAAGCGCGCGCCGGCGGCGCTCTCGTGCCCGGTGGCGGTGACGAGCGTCGGACCCGAGAAGGGCCAGAGCGTCGGCTGGCGCTCGAGCACGCTGCCGGCCTCGTGGTAGATCCGAGGAATCGTCCACGAATCTCCGGCCAGGCGATCGAGCGCGCGCCAGATCGTGGCGACGTCGGCCAGCCGCGCGTCGGGTTCGGCTTCCAGCGCCTCGGGCGTGAGCCCGGCCCACTCGAGATCCGTGATCGTCCGGGCGAACGCGTCCTCCCAGCCGGGCTTGTCGCGCAGCAGACGGGTGGAGAAGTGCTGGAGCGACAGCGGCTCGCGGAAGAGCGCCAGGAGCCGGATCGCGCGCAGGCCCTCCTCGCCCGTCGTGAACTCGACCCCGGCAGCCTCGAGGACGGCGCTCGCGGCGGCCGGCACCGGGACGAGCCGCGTGCCGGCCAGCACCTGGGCGTGCCCGGCGCGGATCAGCTCGCGTCTCAGCGCATGGGCCACCCGCTCGCGAGGCACCAGCACCGTCCGGCAGGGCAGGGGGCCCCCCGCCGGCAGGGCCGCGGTCGCCTCCGCCCAGTCGCGCGTGCTCCAGAAGACCATTGCCACGCGGGAAGCCTACAACGAACGCGTGACAGCGAAGGTCACAGATGCCTGGGCCCTCGAGGGCTTTCCCCGGGGCGCCACGCGCTGGCGCTTCGACGATCGATAGCGGCGCCGAGCAGGCGGTGACTATCCCCGAAAGTTGACACGGAGCCGCGAGCTCGGGGACGATCAGGCGTCCCATGCCCAGGGGCAGCCAGCTCTCCCGTCAGTGGCGGCTGCTGCAGCTCCTCGACGCCCCGGCCGGGGTCACCGTCGAGGACGCGGCGCGGGACCTCGGGTGTGCCGTCCGCACCATCTGGCGCGATCTGCGCGTGCTCGAGGACGCCGGGTTTCCCATCTACGACGAGCCCGCCCCGGACGGCCGGCGGGGGCTCTGGCGGATCGATCCCGCGTTCAAAGCGCGACTGCCGGTCAAGCTGACGCTCGCCGAGCTGGCCGCGCTGCTGATGAGCCGGCAGGTGCTGGCGCCGCTGGGGGCGAGCGTGCTGGGGCCGGCGGTGAACTCGGCCTTCGACAAGATCTCCGGGGTGCTGAGCCGCGATGCCCTGGCGCTCCTCGACGCGATGAAGGAGACCGTCGGCGTGCGCACGCTGGGGGCCAAGCTGCAAGTGCCGGTCGGCGACGTCCTGCCGAAGATCCAGACGGCGCTCGTCGAGCGGCGGACGCTGCGCATGCGCTACCACTCGCGCCACAGCGGCGAGGAGGGGCAGCGCGACGTCGATCCCTACCACCTCACGTACTTCGAGGGCGGCCTCTACCTGGTGGCCTACTGTCACATGCGCAGGGACGTGCGCCTGTTCGCCGCCGAGCGGATCCGCGCCGCCGAGATGCTGCGCCCGCGCTTCGAGATCCGGAAGGGATTCGACCTCAAGACCTACCTCGACAAGGCCTGGGGCATCCTGCAGGGCGACCTCGTCACCGTGCGCGTGATGTTCTCTCCGAAGGTCGCCCGCTACATCCGGGAGCGGCTCTGGCACCCGAGCCAGCGCTTCCGCGACCTTTCCAACGGGCGGCTCGAGATGACCCTCCGGGTGGCCGACACACTGGAGGTCCGGCGGTGGATCCTGGGCTACGGGACCGACGCCGAGGTGATGGAACCGGACGCGGTGAGGGAGGCGCTCAGGCAGGAGGCGGAGAGCCTGGCCCGGATGCTCGTGCCGTCGCGCCGGCCGCTGGCGGCGGCGACGACCGCGCCGCGGTCCCAGAAGCGGGGCCGCCAGGCCACCGGCGCGGTCGAATAGCGCCGGGCTTCAGCCCCCAGGAGGGTTACCGCGGCTGATCTTCCTCTCGTGGCCGGAGCTTACGGAGCGCGTGTGACAGGGAGGGTCACGGTGGGACCCGGTGGGTCATTTTGCTCAGGGCCGTGTCATAGGCAGCCCAGGAGGCGCCCGTAGAAGTTGACTCGACACAGCGCCGTGGCCTGAGATGGTCGTAGACCCATCACAGTCGAGGAGGCTCTCGTGGCGATTGCATCTCTGCTGCTCGCGTCGGTCTTTGTTCTGGGGCTCGGTGGCTGTGTGCTCAAGGGGCCGGAGCTGGAGGTGAAGCCCCCGATCCACATCAAGACCGGGTCACCGGGCAAGCACTGCCCGCCCGGTCAGGCCAAGAAGGGCAACTGCTAGCTCAGCACATCAGCCAGTCGCCGTAGGTGCCGCGGATCGGCTTGCCCTCGGCGAAGCGGGAGAGTCGGAACGTCGGCAGATCCGGATGGCCGCCCGGGCCCTCGGTGATGAGGGCGGCCATCATGTGGCCCACCGCGGGCGAGAGCTTGAAGCCGTGGCCCGAGAAGCCCACGGCCACGTAGAACCCCTCCGGCCCCACCCGGTCCAGGACGGGATGCCAGTCGGGCGTCACGTCGAAGCAGCCGGCGTAGCCGCGGGCGATGCGGCCCTGCTCGAGGACAGGGAACCGGTGGCTGACGCGGGAAAGTGCGTCGGTCGACTCGTCCAGGCTCACGCCTTCCTTGAAGTGGTCGGGGTCGGCCAGGTCGTGCGACTCCTCGGCGTCGAGGCCGCCCACCAGGATGTGCTCGCCCAGCTCGGGCCGCGTGTAGATGTTGCTGGCGAAGTCGTAGACCATCGGATGCGGTCGCCGCGCGTCCCCGGGCCAGGTGACGATGTTGATCTTGTGGCGACAGACGGTGATCGGAATGTCGACCCCCGCCATGGCCCCCACGCGCGCGCCCCAGAGGCCCGCGGCGTTCACGACCCGCGGGGCCCGGATCTCGTCCTGGCTCGTGCGCACGCCGGTGACACGGCTGCCCTCGGTCAGGATGCCCACGACCTCGGTCCCCTCGAGGACGCGGGCGCCACGGGCGCGGGCGGCCCGGGCGAAGCTCTGGGCCGTCTCGACGGGATTGCAGTAGCCCGAGTCCGGCTCGTAGCAGCCGGCGACGAGGTCGTCGGTCCGCAGTCGCGGCTCGATCTCGCGCATCTCCTCGGGCGCCACGAGGTCCGTCTTGATCCCCACCGAGCGCTGCAGCGCGACCGAGGCCTCCATGGGCTTGCGCATCCGCTCGTCCACGCCGAGCAGGTAGCCGGTGTGGCGGAAGCCGCACGTGCCTCCGTCCGTGACCTCGGCGAAGCGCTGGAAGCAGTCGAGGGCATAGAGGATCATCCGGCACGTCTGGGCCGTCGAGTAATGCTGGCGGACGCAGGCCGAGCTGCGTCCCGTGCCCCCCGCGGCGACGACGCTCTTGTCCACCACCACGACGTCGCGCACGCCCCGGCCGGCCAGGTGAAAGGCGATGCTGGTGCCGGTGACGCCTCCTCCGATGACGACGACGTCGGCTGTGAGCGCCATGCCCTGTCCTCCGCGGTCAGGCTACCACGCCGGGTTCGGCGCCGGCCAATGCCGCTCAGTCGAGGAGCTCCACCCGGTCGCCGACGGCGATCGCCCCTGGCTCGACGACGTCGCAGTCCAGGGCCATCCGCCCGCCGAAGTCGCGGACGATGCGCTTGAGCACCGAGTGATCCTGGACCTGCGTGTCGGGATCGTAGGTGGTCATCACGCAGCGGCCGCGCAGCTTGGCGACGTCGACGAGCACTGTCCCGATGCGCAGGCGGCGGCCCGGCCACCGGCGCTCGGCGAGACCTTCCACGCCCGCGATGACGATGTTCGGGCGCAGCCGGCGATGGTCGACCCCCAGCGCGGCGATGGCGCCGTCGGTCGCCACCAGAAGCGGCAGCACGTCGAACCGCTCTCGCCCGTCGTGGCGGGCGAGCCGGGCGCCGGCCCCGGCCGCCGCCCGGATGGCGGCGGCCGAAGCCTCGGACGTCCACGGCGATCCGGCGATGAGGGGCTCGCCGTCGGGTCCGAGGGTGGCGGCCAGGCCGAGCAAGCCGGGCGTGGTCCGCGCCGTCACGACCCGGCCTCGTCCGTTTCTCACGTGCACGACACGGTCACCCTCGATCCCGTTCGCGGTCACATCAGCGCGCTCGAGCCGCTCACCTTTGAGCGACTTCACCGGGTAGCGCCACAGCTCGGCGACGCGCATCATCCCCGCGCCGCCCCTACGGGGACTCTCGGGAAATCGATGTCCGTGCCGGCCGCGATGTTGAAATAGTTGGTGAAGACGTTCAGGGCGACGTGGGCGATGATCTCGGCCAACTCACCGTCGCTCCAGCCGGCCTCGCGCACCCGCGCCAGCTCGGCGTCGGTGACCTCGCCGCGTCGCTCCACCAGCGCCCTGGCGAAGCGGAGCGCCGTCTGCACCTTCGGATCGCCGGCGGCCGCCTCGCGGCTCGCCGCCACCTCGTCTTCGGTCAGGCCCAGGCGCTTGCCGATCGCCGTGTGCGCCGACAGGCAGTACTCGCAGCGGTTGGCCTCGCCGACCGTCAGGGCGATCTGCTCGCGCAGCCTGGGCGGCAGGGCGCCGCCGGCGAGGGCGCCGCTGAAGCTCAGATACGCCTCGAGCACGGTGGGGGACACGGCCATCGTGCGCATCATGTTGGGCACCCGGCCCAGCTTCTTTTCCACCTGGCCGAACAGCTCCGTGATCTTGCTGCTGGCCGTGGCTGTGTCGACTGCGTTCAGTCTGGCCATCGTGTAGAACCTCCACGGTAAGGGATTCCGCTCCTGCTGTTGCTTTAGACACTAACCTGTGAGATATGGATTCGGTGGTTAGCGACCGACGCGGCCGACGCCCGTCCGGCCGGCGATTCGTCTTGATCGGCGGCCGTTTGTGCGTGGACTTCGCCAACACGGTGTACGCGCCCGACGACCCTGCCGGGGCGCTGGGCGACTTCGACGACCTCGTGGCGTTCCTGCAAGCCGCCGGTGCGGTGGACGGCGGGGGGGCTCGAGAGCTTCGGGCGCTGGCCCGACGGCGTCCGCGCCAGGGCGCGGCGGCGTTCGCGGGGGCCTTGGCCCTGCGGGACACGTTGCGCGGCTGGCTCGTCGCGCTCGAGGCCGGCGCGCCCGTGCAGCGCGCGTGGGTCAGGGTCATCAACGGGATCCTGCGATCGGACGTGGCCTATCCGCAGCTCCTTGCGCGGCGCGACCGCTGGGTGCTCGTCCACCGGCGCTCGCGGCCGAGCCCGCTCGCCGCGCTGGTGCCGCTGGCGCGGTCCGCCGCCGAGCTGATGCAGGAAGGCCCGGCGGCTCCCGTGCGGAAGTGCGCCAGCGAGAAGTGCCTGCTCTACTTCTACGACGGCTCGCGCCGGCGCACTCGACGCTGGTGCTCGATGGCCGTGTGCGGCAACCGGATGAAGGTCGCCGCCCACGCCGGGCGCGCCCGCGGCGACCTTGACGCGGCCCGGCGGCGGTGACTACGCTTCCGGCACTTCGATGACGCGTGCCCTGATCCCGCTCGTCCTCGCGCTAATGCTGGCTCCGGCGCCGGCCCGGGCCGAGATGGAGCTGCCGTCCGGGTTCACCGCCGAGGTCTACGTCAGCGGCCACGGGTTCCAACCGGGCGGGTCGCCGACGGTCGACGGTATTCCCGCGTCGTCCACGCTGGCCTTTGCCGACGACGGGACGCTCTATCTGGCCCGGACCGGGCGGCGGTACGGCGGCGGCGAAGTCTATGACCGCTGGTCCGTCTACCGCATTCCTCCCGGGGGCGCGCGCTTGACGCCGGACAGCGAGGCCCGGTTCTTTCACGGGCCGCCGCTGCCGAGCCCGCAGGTCGCCACGGTCCGCTCGGGGCGGGAGCTGTTCGTGACGACCTTCGATCGCGATCGGAGGATCGGCGTCCTCTATCGCCTCGCGGCCGGGACGATCGAGCTCTTCGCCGGAGGCACGCCGCCGCCGGGCACGCCGCCGCTGCTCCAGCAGCCCGAGGGCGCCGCCGTCGACACGGCCGGCAACGTCTTCGTCGCCGATCGCGCGACGGGACGCATCGTGCGCCTGGACCGCCGCGGGCGCGTCCTCGACGCCCGGTGGCTGACGGTGACGCGTCCGCGCGCGCTGGCCATGGATCACCGCGACCATCTGTGGATCGGCAGCGACGGCAGCGCCGAAGCGCCCTGGGCCATGGGGCAGGGGGAGATCTGGCGCGTCGGCCCCGACGGCGCGCCGTCCGTGGTGCTACGGGGGCCGATCGCCGCCGCCATGAGCGCCGGACCCGGCGGTCATCTCTTCGTCGCCGACCGGCGGGCCGGGCAGATCTTCACGCTGAGCCCAGAGGGCCAGCGGACCGAGTTCGCGCGCTTCACCGACGG
Source organism: Candidatus Methylomirabilota bacterium (assembly GCA_035709005.1). NCBI lineage: Bacteria > Methylomirabilota (SeqCode) > Candidatus Methylomirabilota bacterium. The sequence goes on from DASTFB010000010.1 coordinate 15,064, forward strand.
CGACGCGCCTCGCGCGCTCTGCTTCGCGCCGACGACGTCGGGGACGCGCCAGGCCGGCATCGCCGGCGATCTGTTCGTCGTCATCATCCGGCGGGGCGCCTGGCCGCTCAACGAGGTGGTCCGCATCTCCGGTCCCTTCGATCGCGTGCTCGCGCGCCCGCAGCGCGAGTAACGCTGCTACCGCCGCGGCGGCTGCTCCGGTAGCTCATCGAGCGTCGCGGTGGTCGAGCGCCGTCCCTCGCGGCCCACGACTTCCAGCGTGGCTTTGCCGCGCGGTGGCGTCGCGGCCACGGCACGGGTGAGATCGCGCGGGGAGCGCACGGGATTACCCTGGAAGCTCACGATCACGTCGCCCGGTCGCAGACCGGCGCGGGCCGCCGGCGAGCCCTGGACGACTTCCGCCACCACGGCGCCGCGTGGCTCGTCGAGACCGCTGCGCTGCGCGAGCTCGGGCGTTACCGGCATGACGCTGACGCCCAGGTAGCCGCGCGTGACCTTGCCGCGGGCGCGGAGCTGGGCCAGCACTTCCCTGGCCAGGTTCACCGGGGTGGCGAAGCCGATGCCCTGCCAGCCGCCGGACTGGGAAAAGATCGCGGTGTTGATGCCCACCAGCGCGCCGTGCACGTCGACGAGCGGGCCCCCCGAATTGCCGGGGTTGATGGACGTGTCGGTCTGGATGAAGTTGTCGTACGGGCCGGCCCCGATATAGCGCTCCTTGGCGCTCACGATCCCGGTGGTGACGGTCTGGTCCAGCCCGAACGGGTTGCCGATGGCCATGACGGGCGCGCCGACCGGGAGCTGATCGGAGTCACCGAAGGCGATGACGGGCAGGCCGGAAGCGTCGATCTTCAGCAGCGCGATGTCCGTGCGAGGATCGCCGCCGGCCAGCCGGGCTTTGAGCTCACGCTGATCGGCCAGGCGCACGACGATCTCGTCGCCCTGCTGGACCACGTGGTAATTGGTGACCACGTAGCCGTCCGCGGAAACGATGAAGCCGGAGCCGAGGCTGGCCCGTGGCTGCGGCGTGGGGCCTTCGAAGAAACGCCGGAAGAACTCCTCGGCCGGCGCCGTGCCGCGCCGCTGGGCGGTGCTGATGTTCACCACGGCCGGGGTGACGCTGCGGGCGACCTCGATCCAGACGCCCAGCCCCGGGGGCAGGGCGCCGTCGGAGCGCGCCTCGCGCCAGAACGGCTGCGCGTCGGAGCTGCCGGGAGGGCGGACGGTCACGTGGACCTCGAGGATGCCGCTCACGACGAGACCGGCCGCGACGACCAGGGCCAGCACGGTGACGATGGCGAGGCGACGCATGGCGGGTCCTCCTGGGCGCATCATACGCCGGGTTGCACAGCGGCGACCGCTGGCGGAGAATCGACGATACTTCGCGGCCACAGCCGCCCACGCGGGGAGGAAGAGACGCATGCGACGACGCGGTGTGCTCCTGTTCGTGGTCATCGTGGCCGTGCTCACGTTCGCGGCGCCGCCCGCCTCCGCCGAGTTCTTCACCGATCTCTACCTGGGCGGCGCGTTCACGGCCGACAACGACCTCGACGCCCAGTTCGGCACGACGCTGCAGCTCCTGGAGGACGTCGAGTTCGACTCCGCCCTCGTCCTGGGCGGCCGCGTGGGCTACTGGTTCCCCCGCCCGGTCTACAACACGCTCGGCATCGGCGTGGCCCTGGACGTCTCCTACTTCGAGCCCGACATCGACGCCCAGACGGTCGAAGGAGCGCAAACCGTCGGAGGCGTGGTCAGTGTCGGGGACTTCGTGGTGTTCCCCATCGACATCTCCGTCGTCGCGCTGGGGCTCGATCTGATGCTGCGCTGGACGCTGTTGCCGAGCTACGACTTTCCCGACGGCCGGCTGCACCCCTTCATCAGCATCGGCCCCGCCGTCTTCTTCACCGAGGCCGAGGACACGACGAATTTCATTCCCGGCGGGCAATCCGACAGCGACACGTCGCTCGGCTTCAAGATGGGCGCGGGCGTCACCTATCTCATCGCCAGGAACGTGGGCATCTTCGGGGAGTGGCGCTTCACGTACTTCAGCCCCGAGTGGAAGTTCAACGACCTGGGCGATTCCGGCCGCCTGGAGACGGATCTCGACACGTTCCACTTCCTGGTCGGCGTCGCGCTCCGCTTCTGAGCCTCAGAAGATCTCCGGGCACCACGGGGCGCAGTCGGTGCGGAACAGCGCGTCGGCGCGGGCGATCGCGCCGGGGCGCAACTCTTCCACCCGCAGCGCCCGCGCGAGCTGGGCCCAGGTGAAGCCGCCCAGATAGGCCGAGCCCAGCGCCGTCACGTCACAGCGCAGCTCGGCCTCGCTCGCGGCACGCCCGACGGCTTCGCCCACGCGCCAGCGGCCCGCATTCCACGGGCAGAAGCGGTCCACGACCTCGATGACGACGCTTCCCGGCGTGGCGTACGAGCGGGCCGCGAGCGCGGCGCCCACATCGACCAGCCGGATCCAGAGCCCGTCCCGGTAGCTCAGCCGCAGGCGCCGCGGCTCCGCCACGAGCAGTAGTAGCGGGTGGTCGAGGGGCAGCAGGATGGCTCTCACGTGGGCCATCCAGTCGATGTCCAGCAGGTAGCGCCAGATCGCGGCCGTCGCGCGCGGCGAGTCGCCCATGGCCTCGACGACGGCGGCGGCGCCCGTCTGCACCCCGCGGTCCCACGCAGTATTGAGCCGGTACAGGGCGTACGCGGCGGGGCCGGTGGCCGCCTCCAGCACCACGCACTGCAGGTCGCCGCCGCCGCGTCGCCGCCACTCGGGGTCGGTGAGGATCCGCGCCTGCCACCAGGCCGAGGAGCGGGCGAGCATGCCGGGAGTCCGGGCGGCGACTCGCTCGTAGACCGGCGTCACGAGGGGCTCGGCTTCGGTGAGGGCCACCAGCCGGGTCGCCCCGAAGGGCTCGTCCGGCGCGACATAGGCCGACCGCTCGCGTGGCAGATCGATCTCCGCCGCGAACGAGGCGAGGCCGTAGCCGAAACGGCCATAGATCACGTCCTCGGTTGCCCACAGGCAGGCGATCGGCTCGCCACGCGCGCGGCAGGCGTCGAGCTGGGCGCGCATCATGGCGGTCAGGATGCCGCGCCGGCGATGGGTGGGCAGCACGCCGACGGCGGCGACGCCGGCGGCCGGGACGCGCGCGCCGGGCACGGTGAGCGCGAACGGGTGGGCTCCGGCGCCGCCCACGGCGCGACCGTCCTCCCAGGCGGCGTGCATGCGCTCGGGAGGCAGGACGCGGCCCAGGGCGTCGAGCTGCTCCGGGCTCGGCACCGACCGGCCGAAGTAATGCCAGAGCGGAGCCGCGGCCGCGCGCAGCTCCTCGGCTGACGCGCAGGGCCGTACGTGCCAGCTCATGGGACCGGATGATTGTAGCGCCACGCGAAGCTTGACATGTGGCCACCGCCGAATAGGATGTGGGGCGACCAACACTCGATTGGAGGGGACTATGGCGACGGCGGCGAAGACCCGTTGGGAGATGACCGGGGTGGGGTACGAGTACTGCAACTGCGATTTCGGGTGCGGCTGCAACTTCAGCGGGTTTCCCAACTCGAAGGACGGCAGCTGCCGCGCGCTCGTCGGCTTCACGGCCACGAAGGGGAAGTGCGGCGACGTCGACCTGGCCGGCGTGAAGGGCGCCGGCATCTTCCTGTGGCCCAAGGCCATTCACGAGGGCAACGGCAAGGCCGCCTTCATCGTCGACCCCGCCACCACCGACAAGCAGATCGACGCGCTCTCGAAGATCTTCACCGGCCAGCTGGGCGGGCTGCCCTGGGAGCTGCTGGGCCCCACCTTTCAAGTGGTTGGCCTGCAGAAGGCCAAGATCACCATCGAGGGCAGCGGCCGCAAGAGCATCCTCCGCATCGAGGGCGTGGGCGAGGGCCGCGGCGACACGCTCAAGAACCCGGTCACGGGCGAGGAGCACCTCGTCAACGTCGACCTGCCCGCCGGCTTCATCTGGAAGAAGGGCGAGGCCGGGCAGGGCTCGTTCCGGGCGTCGGCGGCCGGCCTCTCCGTCGAGTCCGACAAGACCAACTGGATCTACTACCACTACGACTGGTCGAACGCCGCCTGAGGCAGGGGCCGAGCCCGCGGTGAGCCAGGCAGCTCTCGAGACCCTCCTCCGGCGCGACCGGGTCCTCGTCAGCGCGGCGCTGGCCGTGCTCGTCGCCGCGGCCTGGCTCTATCTCCTGCATCTGGTCTCGGAGATGTCGAAGATGGCCATGCCCGACATGCCGGGCATGGCCATGGCCATGCCGGCGATGCACCCGTGGAGCTGGGTGGAGGTCGGCGCCCTCGTCATCATGTGGAGCGTGATGATGGTGGCCATGATGACCCCGTCCGCCGCGCCCATGATCCTGATGTTCGCCACCATCCACCGGCGCCGCGCCGCCGAGGGGCGCCCCGCGGTGCCCACGGCGATCTTCGTGCTCGGCTATCTGGTGGTGTGGACGGCCTTCAGCGTGGCGGCGGCGCTGGCCCAGGCCGGTCTGCACGCCGCCGCGCTGCTCTCGCCGGCGATGACGGCCACCAGCCCGTTCCTGGCCGGCGGGCTGCTCGTCGCCGCGGGCCTGTTCCAGTGGACGCCGCTCAAGCGCGTGTGCCTGGCCACGTGCCGCTCACCGATGTCGTTCCTCATGAGCAGCTGGCGCGAGGGTCGGGGTGGGGCGTTCCTGATGGGCGTCCGCCACGGGCTCTACTGCCTGGGGTGCTGCTGGGCGCTGATGGCCCTGCTCTTCGTGGCGGGCGTCATGAATCTGCTCTGGGTCGCCGCGCTCGCGGTGATCGTCCTGGTGGAGAAGGTGGTGCCGGCCGGCGACCTCGCCGGGCGCATCGCCGGCGTGGCGATGATCGCGGCCGGCGTGCTCCTCATGGTCCGCGCCCTCAGCTGAGCGCGGACCAGCTCGGTCGCCCGGCGTAGCTGGGGATCCCGCCCGGGATCCCAGAGCGATCCGTCCTCGGCACTGCGCGCCACTTCCACGTCGGGACCCATCCCCTGCCGGTCCACGGAGCGGCCCGTCGGCGTGAACCAGCGCGCCGTCGTGAGCCTGAGGGCCCCGCCGTTGGAGAGGGGGATGAGGGTCTGGACCGAGCCTTGCCCCTGGGTGGCCGTCCCGACCAGCGTGGCGCGCTGCCACTCCCGGAGGGCGCAGACCACGATCTCGGCGCCGGCGGCCGTGCCCTCGTCCACGAGGACGGCCAGCGGCACGTCGAGGGTCGGTCGCCGGGCGCGCGCGGTGAATCGCAGGCGTTGTTGCGGCACCCGGCTTTCCGTGTACGTCACCAGCCTGCCCGAGGGGAGGAACAGCTCGGCCACTGCGGCGGCGGCCGTCAGCGGCCCGCCGCTGTTCATGCGGAGATCGAGGACGAGCGCCCGCGCCCCCGCTGTCCGCAGCGTGTCCAGCGCCATCTGAACCTCGCCGGCCGTCGATTCCTGCAGCCGCCGGATGCGGAGGTAGCCCACGCCCGTGCCGAGCGCCTTCGAATCGACGCTGCCCGTGCGGATCGCCTCTCTGAGGACGGAGATCTCGCGAGGCTGGGCCGATTCGGCTCGGGCGACCGTCAGCACGACGGGGCTTCCGGGTCGTCCCCACAACAGCTCGGCGGCGTCGGTGGAGCTCATGCGCTCGGTCGACACTCCGTCGATGCGAAGGATCCGGTCCAAGGGGCGCAGCCCCGCCCGCTCGGCCGGGCCGCCCTCGATCGGGGCCGCGACGGTGAGCGCCCGGTCACGCAGCGTGACGTCGAGCCCGACACCCGCTCGGGCGGGGTCCCGAAGCGCCGCGTGACGCGCCGGGTCGAGGTAGGCGCCGTCGTCATCGAGCGCCATGAGCCCCCGTAGCATGGCGGTGTTGACGTCCTCGGCGCTCGTGTCCAGGCGCGCGCGCACGAAGTCCGCGGCCTGCTGGACGGCGCGGATCATATCGAGCGCCGAGGGACTGGGCGGCCACGACACCGAGCGCCGGGCCCCCGGGGATTGCGATTCGTCCAGCACGATCGTGGCCCCGTAACCGGCCTCGACGATCCGGACCGCCCGCTTGGGCGGAATGGCCTCCAGGCTGCGGAGGGCGGTGAGGCCCAGCGTCTCGACGGGGATCTCGTCCACGTACTGCGCGCGCACGGCGGTGATCGCCTCGGCCACCGGCCCCGCGGTTGTTCGGGTCGGTCCGGGCAAGACCACACGCTCCTGATGCCGCCCGCCGGTGCAGGCCGCGGCGAACAGCAGGAGCCCCGCCGCTCCTCTGAGGTATCGCACCCTGGCCTCTGGCTGAAACCCAGGATCCGATGAAAGCCGGCCCGCGTCAAACGATCAGGCGGGCTGTTCCGGGGGCCGGACCAGCTTTTCGGCGCGCACGCCGATCAGCCGGATCTTCCGCTGCTTGGGATTCTCGCGGTGGTCCAGGAAGGGCAGGAGCAGGCGAACGGCGCCGGTGTAGAGGGCCGGCTCGGTGGTGAGCGGCTCGCGAGGGGTGTGCGACCGGGTGAAGGTGACGAAATTCTCGAAGCGCACGGTGACGGTGACGGTGCGGCAGGCCTGAAAGCCCTGCTGGCCCAGTCGCGCGAACACGCTGCGGGCCAGCGCCTGCGCGCGCTCCAGCACGAAGGCCGGCTCCAGGGTGTCGTGCTCGAAGGTCTCCTGCTCGCCGATCGACTTGGGCTCCCACTCGTTGGAGACGGGGCTGTCCGACAGGCCACGCGCCTTGGCGTGGAGATCCTCGCCCCAGCGCCCGAACCACTCGACGAGCTGGCCCAGCTCGACCTCGCGGAGCTGGCGCACGGTGCGGATGCCGTGCTCGTGGAGCAGGGCCTCGGACTTGGGCCCGATGCCCGGGATGACGCGGATCCGCAGCGGGTCCAGGAAGCTCTGGACGTCCTCCGGCCGCACGGCGGTCAGGCCGTCCGGCTTGGCGAAGTCGGAGGCGATCTTGGCCACGAGCTTGTTGGGCCCGATGCCGACCGTGCAGGTGAGCTCTTCGCGGGCCGCGATCTCGGCCTTGAGGGCGCGGGCGCGCGCGGTCGCGGCCTCGAAGGAGCCGAGGGACGAGAGGTCCAGGTAGGCCTCGTCGATGCTGGCCTCCTCGAAGACATCGGCGCTCGCGGCGAGGATCGCCATGATGCGCTGGGACACCTCGCCGTAGAGCTTGTGGTTGCCTGCGACGAAGACGGCCGGCGGGTCGCCGCGGCGGCGGGCCGCCTCGGCCAGCCGCCAGGCCCGGCTGATCGGCATGGCGGACCGGATGCCGTACTGGCGGGCCGCGTAGTTGGCGGTGGTCACCACGCCCCGGCCGTGCCCGTCCTTGGGATCGGCGCCGACGACCAGGGGCTTGCCACGCAGCTGCGGGTTGTAGCGCTCCTCGACGGCGGCGTAGTAGGCGTCCATGTCGACGTGCGCGATGATCCGCACGGCCGCCGATTCTAGCAGGCGCGGTCGGAGCTCCAGGGAGGAGTATCTTGCCGCGGCGTCCCGGGGTGAGGCGTAGAATCGACCCAGCAAGGAGGTCCCGGCCATGGCGAACGCGTTGTTCAGCGTGCCCCCGCCTCGCAACGAGCCCAACCTGACCTACGCGCCCGGCACGCCGGAGCGGACGGCGCTCAAGGCCCGGCTCCAGCAGATGGCCAGCGAGGTGATCGAGATCACCCCGTGCATCGGCGGCAAGCAGGTCAAGACGGGCAGGGTGGCCGAGGCCACGATGCCCCACGACCACCGGCACGTGCTGGCGACGTGGCACAAGGCGGGCCCCCGCGAGGTCGGACAGGCCATCGACGCGGCGCTGAACGCGCACGCCGCGTGGTCGCGGATGGCCTGGGAGGATCGGGCGGCCATCTTCCTGCGGGCGGCCGAGCTGCTGGCCGGGCCGTGGCGCCAGGTGCTCAATACCGCGACGATGCTGGGGCAGTCCAAGACCGCGCATCAGGCCGAGATCGACGCGGCGTGCGAGCTCATCGACTTCTGGCGCTTCAACGTGCACTTCGCCGAGGAGATCTACCGGCAGCAGCCGCACTCGGCCCCGGGCGTGTGGAACCGGCTGGAGCAGCGGCCGCTCGAAGGGTTCGTCTTCGCGGTGACGCCGTTCAACTTCACGGCGATCGGCGGCAACCTGCCGACCGCGCCGGCCTTGCTGGGCAACACCGTCGTGTGGAAGCCGGCCTCCGCGGCGATCGTCTCGGCGCACTACATCATGGAGCTGCTGGACGCGGCGGGGCTGCCGCCCGGGGTCATCAACATGGTGCCGGGCGCGGGCGCCGAGGTCGGCGATCCGGCCCTGGCCTCGCCCGATCTGGCCGGCATCCACTTCACGGGCTCCACGGGGACGTTTCAGGGGATGTGGGAGACGGTCGGGCGCCACGTGCGGCGCTACAAGTCCTATCCACGCATCGTCGGAGAGACGGGCGGCAAGGACTTCGTGTTCGCCCACCCCACCGCCGAGGTGCCGGCGCTGGTGACCGCGCTGACGCGCGGCGCCTTCGAGTACCAGGGCCAGAAGTGCTCGGCGGCCTCGCGCGCCTTCATGCCCGCCTCGCTGTGGCCGGCCGTGGCGGCGGCGCTGCGGGAGCAGGTGTCCCGGATCAAGATGGGCGACGTCCGCGACTTCGGCAATTTCATGGGAGCGGTCATCGATCGGGCGGCCTTCACCAGCATCACCGGCTATCTGGACTGGGCCCGCCGGTCGCCGGACTGCGAGATCCTCGTTGGCGGCGGCGCCGACGACGGCAAGGGGTGGTTCATCGAGCCGACGGTGATCCTGGCCAGGACCCCCGACGTCAAGGTGATGCGCGAGGAGATCTTCGGCCCGGTGCTCACCGTCTACGTCTACGAGGATCGGATGCTGGACGACACGCTGGCCCTGTGCGATCGGGGCTCGCCCTACGCGCTCACCGGCGCCATCTTCGCCCGCGACCGGGACGCCATCGCCCGGATGACCGACGCCCTCCGGTACGCGGCCGGCAACTTCTATATCAACGACAAGCCGACGGGCGCGGTGGTGGGCCAGCAGCCCTTCGGCGGCGCGCGAGCCTCGGGCACCAACGACAAGGCAGGCAGCGTCCTGAACCTGCTGCGCTGGGTCAGCCCCCGGGCGATCAAGGAGACGTTCGCTCCGCCGACCGACTTCCGCTATCCGTTCATGCAGCCCGGCGAGTGACGACCCTGGGCGGGACGGTCCTCACGGACCTTCAAACCCGCGATCGCTCGTCCTACAAGCCGTGGAGCCTGTTCTTCTGGCTGAACGAGCTGGAGGTC
>DASTFB010000011.1 GCA_035709005.1 Candidatus Methylomirabilota bacterium
GGAGATGGTGATGCCGGGGGACAACATCACGACGTCGATCGAGCTGATCACGCCGGTGGCGATGGAGAAGGAGTTGCGGTTCGCGATCCGGGAGGGGGGCCGCACGGTGGGCGCCGGCGTGGTGACCGAGGTCCTCGAGTAACATCATGGCCACGCTGTCCGCTGACCAGAAGATCCGCATCCGGCTGAAGGCCTACGATCATCACTTGCTGGATCGCTCGGTGAAGGAGATCGTGGACACCGTCCGCCGGACCGGGGCCCGCATCTCGGGGCCGGTGCTGCTCCCCACGATCATCAACCGCTGGACGGTGCTGCGCTCGCCGCACGTCGACAAGACGTCTCGCGAGCAGTTCGAGATGCGCACCCACAAGCGGTTGATCGACATCGTGGACCCCACGCCGCAGACGGTGGACTCCCTCATGAAGCTCGATCTCCCCGCCGGCGTCGACGTCGAGATCAAACTCTAATGACGGCGATGAAACCGGCCCATCTCCTTCGTTGGCTCGTCGCTCCTCCCTGCGGCGTACCAGCGCGTACGCCTCAGTCGTCGCTCCTCGCCGCCTCGGATCTGGACCGGTTTGATCGACGCTCGTCGGCGCCTAGCATCTGGGCATTTTTGATCGGCTCAGGCGAGCGAGATCACTGAGATGGCCAGGAAGGAAGGCTTGATCGGGCGAAAGGTGGGGATGACCCAGGTCTTCGGGGAGGACGGGAATCATCTGCCGGTGACGGTCATCCAGGCTGGGCCGTGCACCGTACTCGGCATCCGGACCCGGGAGACCCACGGCTACGACGCCATCCAGCTCGGCTTCGAGCCGAAGAAGAAGGTGGCCAAGCCGGTGGCCGGACAGTTCAAGAAGGTCGGCGTGGAGCCCATGCGGGTGATCCGGGAGATCCGGCTCGAGAAGAGCGAGATGCTCCAGGGCTACCAGGTGGGCCAGACGGTCACCGCCGAGCTGTTCAAGCCCGGAGAGCTGGTGGACGTGGTCGGGGTCAGCAAAGGTAAGGGGTTCCAGGGCGGCGTGAAGCGTCACGGCTGGTACGGAGGCGACGCCACGCACGGCTCGATGTTCCATCGGGCTCCCGGCTCGATCGGGGCCTCCTCCGATCCTTCCCGGGTGTGGCCGGGCCACCGGCTGCCGGGACGCATGGGCGGCGAGCGCCGGACGGTGATGAACATCAAGGTGGTCCGCGTGATGGCCGATCACGGGCTCGTCCTGGTTGAGGGGGCCGTGCCCGGCGCCAACGGCGGACTGGTGCTCATCCGCAAGAGCGTCAAGACGACCCGGGCCCAGCAGCGCGCTGCGGCGGAGCGTCGATGATGCCGAGCGTGGAGGTCCTGGGAGCCAAGGGGCAGGTGGTGGGTCGACTGGAGCTCAAGGCCGATGTCTTCGGGGCCGAGATCCGGGTGCCGCTGCTTCACCAGGCGGTGACGCGCGAGCTCAACGACCGTCGTGTCGGAACCCACGACACCAAGGGACGGAGCGAGGTCTCGGGCGGCGGCCGCAAGCCGTGGCGGCAGAAGGGCACTGGTCGCGCCCGGCAGGGCTCCATCCGGGCGACGCAGTGGAAGGGTGGCGGCAAGCCCTTCGGCCCCACGCCACGCACCTACGAGCAGCAGATGCCGCGCACCATGCGACGGCAGGCGCTGCGCGCCGCCGTGGCCGCCAAGATCGCCGCCGGGGAGTTGAGCGTGGTGGACGCGCTGAACGTCACCGGGGGCAAGACCAAGGCGTTGGTGAGCCGGCTGGCCGAGGTCGGGGTGACGGCCGTGCCCACCCTGCTGGTCGTGGAGTCGCTCAGCGAGGCGCTGACGCGTGCGGCCCGCAATGTTCCGTGGTTGACGGTCGAGACGCCGGCGCAGGTGTCCGTCTACCAGCTCCTGCGGGCGCGGCGGGCGGTGTTCGAGCGGGCGGCGCTGTTGAGCCTGGAGAGGGCGCTCTCGTCGGAGTCGGAGTCGGGGGCGGGCGGCGGCGCGCCGGCGGTGGAGCACGCGGGGGCGAGGCAATCATGAGCCGGAATGCCCGCCAGATCATCCTGCGTCCGATCATGACCGAGAAGAGCATGCAGCAGAAAGAGGCGCACAACGTGGTGACGTTCCGGGTGCGTCCGGACGCCAACAAGGTGGAGATCCGCACCGCGGTGGAGGCGATCTTCAACGTCAAGGTAACCGACGTCCGCACCTCCTCCTACGAGGGCAAGCTCAAGCGCATGGGGCGCCACCAGGGCCACCGCCCCGACTGGAAGAAGGCCGTGGTGCAACTGGCGCCCGGGCACAAGATCGACCTGGTCGAGGGAGCCTGAGGCATGGGCATCCGCACCCTGAAACCGACCTCGCCGGCCCGGCGCTACCTCACCTACGTGACTCGCGAGGAGATCACCAAGCAGGAGCCGGAGAAGGGTCTGCTGCTGCCCAAGCGGCGGACCAGCGGCCGGAACAGTTACGGGCGTATCACCGTGCGTCACCGCGGCCAAGGCCACAAACGCATGCTCCGCCAAGTCGATTTCCGGCGTGAGAAGCTCGGCATCCCGGCCCGGGTCGCCGCCATCGAATACGATCCGAACCGGTCGGCGCGGCTGGCGTTGCTGCACTACCGCGACGGCGAGAAGCGCTACATCGTGGCCGCGGTGGGCCTGAAGGTCGGCGACACGGTGATGTCCGGGCCGCAGGCTGACATCCTGCCCGGCAACGCGCTGCCGCTTCGGAACATCCCCGTCGGCACGCTCGTTCACAACGTCGAGCTGCAGCCCGGGCGCGGGGGCCAGCTCTGCCGGAGCGCGGGCGCCCAGGCCCAGTTGCTGGCCAAGGAGGCCGGCCGGGCGACCCTCAAGATGCCGTCGGGCGAAGTGCGCATGGTCGCCGTCGACTGCATGGCCACCGTAGGGCAGGTAGGCAACCTCGATCACGAGAACATCTCGGTCGGCAAGGCCGGACGCACCCGCTGGCGCGGCTTCCGACCGACCGTTCGCGGCACCGTCATGAACCCGGTCGATCACCCGATGGGTGGAGGCGAGGGCCGCGGCAAGGGGAATCATCCGATGACGCCGTGGGGCAAGCCGACCAAGGGCTACAAGACCCGGCGTGGGGCCAGAGCCTCGGACCGCGACATCCTGACGCGGCGGAAGAGGTAGGGAGCCGGCATGGGACGCTCGCTGAAGAAGGGTCCGTACATCGACGAGAAGCTGCTGCGCCGCATCGAGGAGCTGAACCGCAACCGCCAGAAGAAGGTCCTCAAGACGTGGTCGCGCCGGTCGACGATCGCCCCGGAGTTCCTCGGCCACACGCTGGCCGTGCACAACGGCAAGAAGTTCATTCCGGTGTACGTCACCGAGAACATGGTTGGACACCGGCTGGGCGAGTTCGCGTTGACGCGGACGTTCAAGGCCCACGGCACCGCCGAGAAGGCGGCGGCGACGCCCACGGGGAAGGCCTAGGGTGATCACCGTCGCCCGGGCCCGCTTCGTCCGTGTTTCCGCGCGGAAGGCGCGCCAGGTCCTCGACGAGATCCGCCATCGGCCGGTGAGCGAGGCTCTGGCCACGCTGCAGTTCACGCCGCGGGCGGCCGCCCGCCTGATCGAGAAGGTGCTGCGCTCGGCCGTGGCCAATGCCGAGCACAACCATCAGATCCGCAACCTGGACGCCCTGCGGGTGCACCCGGCCGTCGCCGACGAGGGGCCCTCGATGAAGCGCGTGCAGCCGCGGGCGATGGGGCGGGCCTTCTACATCAAGCACCGGACGAGCCATCTCACGATCGGCGTGAGCGACGACACCGACGGCGTGAGCACGCCCGCGGCGCGCCCGGAACGCCCGCGCACGTCGGGGGCCGGCGCGGGGACGCCCCCGGCAGCCGCGCCGGCGGAGCCCCGGGCCCGACGGCCGGCGGCCAGGGCGCGGCGCGCGGCGCAACCGGGCAAGCGCCGGCCGGCGGCCAGACGCGCCGGGAAAGGGAAGGACTAGGGACGATGGGTCAGAAGACGCACCCGGTCGGCTTCCGTCTAGGCTCGACGCGCACGTGGTCGTCGCGGTGGTTCGCCACCAAGGACTACGCCAAGCTCCTGCACGAGGACGTGAAGATCCGGCGCCACATCAAGGATCAGCTGTATCACGCCGGTATTTCGCGGATCGACATCGAGCGCTCGGGGAACCGGGCTCGGATCACGGTCGCCACCGCGCGGCCGGGCATCATCATCGGCCGCAAGGGCGCCGAGGTGGAACGGCTGAAGAACGAGCTCCAGGCCCGGACGGGCAAGGAGATCTACCTCAACATCGAGGAAGTCATCCATCCCGAGCTGGACGCCCAGCTCGTTTCCGAGAACGTCGCCCTGCAGCTGCAGAAGCGGGTGGCCTTCCGCCGGGCCATGAAGAAGGCGGTCACTTCGGCCCTGCGCCTGGGCGCCGACGGCATCCGGATCGCCTGCGCGGGACGGCTGGGGGGCAGCGAGATCGCCCGGCGAGAGTGGTACCGGGACGGTCGGGTGCCCTTGCACACCATCCGCGCCGACATCGACTACGGCCTGGCCACCGCCCATACGACGTACGGCACCATCGGCGTGAAGGTCTGGGTTTTCAAGGGCGAAGTGCTCGCCAAGGCCCCGCCGACCGAGGCCTGAGGCCGCGACCATGCTGATGCCCAAGCGCGTGAAGTACCGCAAGGCTCAACGGGGCCGCATGAGGGGCAAGGCCCAGCGCGGCGCCAGCCTGGCCTTCGGCGAATACGGGCTCAAGGCGCTCGAGCCGGGTTGGATCACCAACCGGCAGATCGAGGCGGCCCGGGTGGCCCTCACCCGCAGCCTCAAGCGCGGCGGCAAGATCTGGATCCGGATCTTCCCGGACAAGCCGGTGACCAAGAAACCGGCCGAGACCCGGATGGGCAAAGGCAAGGGCAATCCCGAGGACTGGGTGGCCGTCGTGAAACCCGGGCGGATCCTCTACGAGATGGAGGGCGTCAGCCTGGACGCCGCCCGCGAGGCGTTCCGGACGGCCGGCCAAAAGATGGGTATCGCGACGAAGTTCGTCACGCGGACCCGGGCTCTCTGAGGCACCGATGAAAGCGGCCAAGTGGCGTGATCTGAGCGACGACGAGATCCGGCAGCGTGCGCGGGAGCTCAGCGAGGAGGTCTTCAACCTGCGCTTTCAGCTGTCCATGGGGATGGCCAAGAACCCGGCCCGGGTCGGGCAGGCGCGCCGGGACCTGGCCCGGGCGCAGACGATTCTCCACGAGCGCGGCGTGGCGGGTGCGGTGGTGCCGGCGCTCGCGCCGGCCCGTGCCCAGGCAGCCCCGAGGCCGGCCAAGCGCGGGCGCTCGCGCGACGGCACCACGCCGGCCCGGCGACGCCGGCCGGCCAAGAAAGGGTAAGGCGTGAGCGAGCGGAAGACCCGGGAAGCCCTGGTCATCAGCGACAAGATGCAGAAGACCCGCGTCGTGCGGATCGAGCGCGTCCACCGTCACCCTCGCTACGAGCGGGTCGTGCGGACGGCCAAGCGGCTCAAGGTCCACGACGAGGGCAACGAAAGTCGGGTGGGCGACCGCGTGCTGATCGAGGAAACCCGGCCTTTGTCCAAGGAGAAGCGCTGGCGCATCCGCCAGATCGTGAAGGTGGCGGACCCAGCCGCGCGCACCTCGAACAGCCCACCTGCGGCTCGAGCCGGGCAAGCGCTCCGATAAATGATCCAGCCGCGCTCGATGCTCGAGGTCGCCGACAACTCCGGAGCCAAGAAGGTGCAGTGCATCCGGGTGATGGGTGGGGCCAATAAGCGCTACGCCTCCATCGGCGACACCGTTATCGTCGCGGTCAAGGAGGCGGCCCCCGACGGCACGGTCAAAAAAGGGGAGGTGGCCCGGGCGGTGGTGGTACGGACGGTGAAAGAGGTGCGCCGCAAGGACGGTTCCTACATCCGGTTCGACCGCAACGCCGTGGTTCTCATCAAGCCCGATGAGAACCCGGTCGGCACCCGCATCTTCGGGCCCGTGGCCCGCGAGCTGCGGGAACGTCAGTTCACCAAGATCATCTCGCTGGCGCCGGAGGTCATCTGATGCCGGGCGTGCACGTGCGGCGGGGCGACGTGGTCGCCGTCATCGCAGGTAAGGAGCGGGGCAAGCGTGGCAAGGTCCTGCGGGTGCTGCGTGACAAGGGCCGGGTGGTGGTGGAGAAGGTGAACATGATCAAGCGCCACCAGCGGCCCACCCAGAAGCTCCGCCAGGGGGGCATCATCGAGCGAGAGGGGCCGCTGGCGCTCTCGAACGTCCAGCCGGTATGCAGCCGTTGCGACAAGCCAGCCCGGTCGGGTATCACCGTTCTCGCCGACGGCCGACGCCTGCGCGTCTGCAAGCGATGCGGCGAGCCCATGGACAAGGGGTAGCGATGGCTGAGAAGGCTCCGGCCCAAAAGACTCCCGCTCCGAAGGCCTCGGCCCGGCCGGCCCGGCCGCAGCAGCCCAAGAAGGGCGAGACCGCGCCGGTGGCCAAGACCCGGCCCCGGGGCACGGGGCAGGTCCCGCCCCGGCTCCGCGACCGGTTTCGAACGGCGGTCGTGCCCGCCCTGATGAAGGATCGCGGCTACGCCAATCCCTTCGAGGTGCCTCGGCTCGAGAAGATCGTGATCAACATGGGCGTGGGCGAGGGTCGGGACAACGCCAAGGCTCTGGATTTCGCCACGACGGATCTGCTGGCCATCACCGGACAGAAGCCGGTGGTGACACGGGCCAAGAAATCCATCGCCAACTTCAAGCTGCGGGCCGGCGTGCCGATCGGAGCCAAAGTCACGCTTCGGGGGGCCCGCATGTACGAGTTCCTCGACCGGCTCGTCAACGTGGCGCTGCCGCGCGTACGCGACTTCAAGGGCGTCCCCCCCAAGGGGTTCGACGGTCGGGGCAACTACGCCCTGGGGCTCCGCGAGCAGGTCATTTTTCCGGAGATCGTCTACGACAAGGTCGACAAGGTCCGCGGTATGGATATCAACATCGTGACGACGGCGCGAACCGACGAGGAGGCCCGGGCGCTCCTGGGCCAGCTCGGGATGCCGTTCAGGGACTAGGGGCAGTATGGCCAAGACCGCGCTCATCATGAAGGCCCAGCAGCCGCCGCGTTTTCAAACCCGCGCCTACCGCCGGTGCCGGCTGTGCGGGCGCCCCCGCGGGTATCTGCGAAAGTTCCAGATGTGCCGTCTGTGTTTCCGGGAGCTGGCCCTGAAGGGCGAGATTCCGGGTGTGATCAAGGCCAGCTGGTGAGGCGCCGATGAAGAGCGATCCCATCGCCGACCTGCTCACCCGGATCCGCAACGCCAGCCGCGCCGAGCACGAAAAGGTCGACATCCCCGCGTCCCGATTGAAGGTCAAGATCGCTGAGCTCCTCAAGACGGAGGGGTTCATCAAGAACTACCGGGTGCTCGACGACACCAAGCATGGTACGTTGCGCGTCTATCTCAAGTACGGGCCGGCCAACGAGCAGATGATCTCGGGCCTGGTCCGGGTGTCGAGCCCGGGACGCCGGGTGTACGTCAGCCACGATCGGATCCCGACCATCCTGGCCGGCATGGGCGTCACCATCGTCTCGACGTCGCGCGGCGTCATGACCGACCGGGATGCGCGGACTCACAAGGTGGGCGGCGAAGTGCTTGCCTACGTGTGGTAGAGAGCTGGCTATGTCACGCATCGGTAAGCAGCCGATTCCCATTCCCAAGGACGTGAAGGTCCAGATCGAGGGCGAGGTCGTTCGCGCCGAGGGCCCCAGGGGCAAGCTCACCCAGACGGTACCCGCGGGGCTTCGTGCGGCGATCGACGATGGTCGGATGGTGATCACTCGTCAGGGCGACGACCGACGGGCGCGTGCGCTCCACGGGCTCACCCGGGCTCTCATGGCCAACATGGTGACCGGCGTTCAGCAGGGGTTCGAGAAAAAGCTCGAGATCGTCGGGATCGGCTACCGGGCGCAAATCCAGGGCCGGAATATCCAGCTGGCCCTCGGGTACTCGCACCCGGTGGTCTTTCCCCTCCCCGAGACGATCACCGCGGAGATCGACAAGCAGACGCTCATCACGGTACGGGGTCCTGACAAGGCCCTGGTAGGACAGACGGCCGCCAAGCTTCGCGCTCTTCGTCAACCGGACCCCTACAAGGGTAAAGGGATCAGGTACGCCGGTGAGGTTGTGCGGCGCAAGGTCGGCAAGAAGGCGGGGGCGAAGTGATCACGAAGGATCGTCGCGCCGCCCGCGATCTCCGGCATGCGCGGCTTCGCCGCCGGGTCATCGGCACCGCCGTGCGGCCGCGCCTGGCGGTGTTCCGGAGCTTGAACCACATCTACGCGCAGCTGATCGACGACGCCTCCGGCCGTACCCTGGTGGCCGCGGACAGCCGGAGCAAGACCTTCCGGACCCAGCATCCCAGCGGCGGCAATGTGGCCGCCGCCAAGGCCGTGGGCCAGGCGCTGGCCGAACGGGCTCGGGCCCAGGGGATCGGGCGGGTGGTGTTCGATCGGGGCGGCGCTCGGTACCACGGACGGGTGAAGGCGCTGGCCGAGGCGGCCCGCGCCAGCGGGCTGGTCTTCTAGTCGGAGAGGGCTTCGAGGAGAATCTGGTGGCGGAACCGCGGATAGATGCGAGTGTGCTGGAGCTGGCGGACCGGGTGGTGTCCATCAACCGGGTGGCCAAGGTCGTCAAGGGTGGCCGCCGGTTCTCCTTCACGGCGCTCGTCGTGGTCGGCGATGGCCGGGGCCACGTGGGCGTCGGCCTGGGCAAGGCCCACGAGGTGCCGGAAGCGATCCGCAAGGCGGTGGAGCACGCCAAGAAGGATCTCATCTTCGTCCCCCTCCGGGAGGCGACCATTCCGTGTGAGATCACGGGCCACTTCGGAGCCGGCCGTGTCTTCCTGAAGCCAGCCGTGCCCGGAACCGGCGTCATCGCCGGTGGTGCGGTGCGACCGATCCTCGAAGCCGTGGGGGTGCAGGACATTCTCACGAAGACCCTGGGCTCCAATAACCCCCACAACGTGCTCAAGGCGACGATGGACGCGCTGCGGCAGCTCAGGCGCATCCAGGACCTGCACGCCGTTCGCAAACGGGGCGACGGCGCCGGCGCCGCGGAGGAGGCCGGAAGTGGCGGAAAAGAAGCTTAGGATCAAGCTCACCGGGAGCATCATCGGGCTGTCGCCCAAGCAGGAGGCGACGGTCCGGGCGCTGGGCCTGCGCCGGATCAACCAGCTGGTGGTCCAGCCGGATACTCCCGACATCCGGGGTATGATCGCGAAAGTGCCGCATGTGCTGCAGGTGACCGATGAGGCTTGACGAGCTTCGTCCGGCCCCGGGCGCCAAGAGGCCGGCGAAGCGGGTGGGGCGCGGCCCGGGCTCCGGCCACGGCAAGACTTCGACCAGCGGGCACAAGGGCCAGAAGGCGCGTTCGGGGGGTGGCAAGGCCGGCGGGTTCGAGGGCGGGCAGATGCCGCTGTACCGGCGGCTGCCCAAGCGTGGGTTTCTTCCCTATGGCGGCAAGCAGACGTACGCCGTCGTCAACTTGACGGCCCTCGGCGGATTCACGGCCGGCGCCGTCGTCGATCCGGACGGGCTGGTCCAGGCCGGCCTCGTCAAGGCGGGCCGCCGCAGTCGCGTCAAGGTCCTGGGCTCGGGCGACGTGCCACACGCTCTGACGCTCAGGGTGCACGCGGTCAGCGCGTCGGCGCGTTCGAAGATCGAGGCACAGGGGGGACGGGTGGAGCTCATCACACCGGGAGCGCGGACTCCGTGATCGAAGGCCTGCAGAGCTTTCAGAACGTCTTCAAGATCCCCGAGCTCAAGCGTCGGCTCCTGATCACGGCCGGCTTGCTCATCGCCTACCGGCTGGGCGCCCACGTGCCGACCCCGGGTGTCGACGGCCATGTGCTGGCCCAGTTCTTCGACCAGATGCAGCAAGGCCTGCTGGGCATGGTCGATCTCTTCTCCGGCGGTAACCTGCGCCGGCTATCGATCTTCGCGCTCGGGATCATGCCCTACATCTCGGCCTCGATCATCCTGCAGCTCCTGACCGTGGTCATCCCCGCCCTGGAACGGTTGGCCAAGGAGGGGGAAGCCGGCCGCAAGAAGATCACCCAGTACACCCGCTACGGCACCATCGTGCTCAGCGCGGTCCAGGCCTTCGGCATCGCCTATGGCCTGGAACGGATGCCCACGCCGACCGGCGCGCCGATCGTGCCGTATCCCGGCTGGGGCTTCCGCCTGCTGACCGCCCTCACCCTCACCGCCGGCACGGCCCTGATCATGTGGATCGGCGAACAGATCTCCGAGAAGGGGATCGGCAACGGCATCTCCCTCATCATTTTCGCCGGCATCGTGGTGAGGCTGCCGTCGGCCATCGTCGCCTCCTACTCCCTGATCACCACCGGGGAGATGAAGCTGTTCGTCTTCCTCGGCCTCTGCGCCCTCATGCTGGCGGTGACGGCCGCGGTGGTGCTGATGCAGGAGGGCCAACGCAAGATCCCGGTGCAGTATGCCCGTCGGGTCGTCGGCCGCCGGGTGTACGGGGGGCAGTCCACGCACATTCCGCTGCGGATCAACACGGCCGGGGTGATCCCGGTCATCTTTGCCTCGTCCCTGATCCTGTTTCCGGCCACGATCACGAATTTCATGCCACACCCCTGGATGCAGGTGATCGCGGACGCCATGAGCCCGGGGCGCTTCACCTACACCGTGCTATACATGGCGCTCATCGTCTTCTTCGCCTACTTCTACACGGCCATCGTCTTCAACCCCGTGGATCTCGCCGACAACATGAAGAAGTACGGCGGGTTCATTCCCGGAGTGCGGCCGGGCAAGAAGACGGCCGAGTACATCGACCACGTGCTGACCCGCATCACCCTGCCCGGGGCTTTGTTCCTGGCCATCATCTCGGTGCTGCCCGACTTCATGATCCGCTGGTTCAACGTCCCCTTCTACTTCGGAGGGACCAGCCTGCTCATCGTCGTCGGCGTGGCCCTGGACACCGTGCGCCAGATGGAATCCCACCTGCTGATGCGTAACTACGAGGGCTTCCTCAAGCGCTCTCGCTCGCGCTCGGGCGTGTTCGGGAGAACCTAGGTGCGCGTGGTCTTCCTCGGTCCGCCGGGCGCCGGCAAAGGGACACAGGCGCGGGAGCTGGCGCGCGCCTGGGGGGTGCCGCAGATCGCCACGGGGGATATGCTCCGCGACGCGGTGACGGCCGGGACGCCCCTGGGTCGTCAGGCTCGCGGCTACATGGATCGCGGGGCTCTGGTGCCCGACGACGTCATCATCGGCCTCATCGCCGACCGGCTGGCCCGCCCGGACGCCGAGCGCGGCTTCGTCCTCGACGGTTTCCCCAGGACCATTCCCCAGGCCGAAGCCCTGGACCGGCTCCTGGAGGAGTTGGGGCAGAAGCTCGAGCGGGTCGTCTTCTTCGAGGTGTCGGAGGCGGAGTTGCTGCGCCGACTCACCGGGCGGCGCTCCTGTCCAACCTGCCAGGCCACCTATCACGTCGTGGCCGCACCAGCCCGCCGTGAGGGTGTGTGCGACCGGTGCGGAAGCGCACTGACGCAGCGGGAGGACGACCGGGAGGCGACCGTTCGGACCCGCCTCCAGGTCTACGCCGAGCAGACGGCGCCGCTGCTGGACTACTATCAGGCTCGCGGACTGCTCGTCCGGGTGGCCGGCGAGGGCCCCATCGAGGCGATTCGCGACAGGGCGCGCCGGGCGGCGGAGACGGGTCGGCCGTGATCGTGCTCAAGTCGGCGCGGGAGATCGAGATCATGCGTCAGGGAGGCCACATCCTGGCCGACCTGATGGAGCACCTGCGGAGCACGGTCAAGGCCGGAATGTCGACGTTGGAGATCGACGAGCACGTCGAGGCATTCATCACGCGCCGGAGCGCCCGGACGGCCTTCAAGGGCTATCGCGGGTTTCCCGCTTCGGTCTGCGTTTCGATCAACGAGGAGGTCGTTCACGGCATCCCCTCGGCCCATCGCCACCTGAAGGAGGGGGACATCGTCGGCCTGGATCTGGGCTGCATCGTCGACGGGTACTACGCCGACTGCGCCTTCACCATGGCCATCGGCGAGATTCCTTTAGCGGTGGAGCGGCTGCTCGAGGTGACCCGGCGGAGTCTCGACCTGGCCGTCGAGCAATGCCGTCCCGGCCGCCGGCTGTCCGACGTCTCGCACGCCGTGCAGCAGCACGTCGAGGCGCACGGCTTCGCTGTCGTGCGCGCGTTCGTCGGTCATGGGATCGGGCGGGCCTTGCACGAGGAACCGCAGGTTCCGAACTTCGGCGAGCCCGGCCGGGGGCCGCAGCTCAAGCCGGGCATGGTGCTGGCCATCGAGCCGATGGTCACGATGGGCGGTGGGGACGTCAGGATCCTCGACGACGGCTGGACCGCCGTCACCACGGACGGCAGCCTGGCCGCGCATTTCGAGCACACCGTGGCCATCACCGACGAGGGGCCCTCGGTGCTGACCAGGCGCGCCGCCAACGGGCAGGGTTGAGATGGCCAAAGAAGACGCCATCGAGGTGGAAGGCACCGTGGTGGAGCCGCTGCCGAACGCGATGTTTCGGGTGGAGCTGGACAACGGTCACCGGGTCTTGGCCCACGTCAGCGGCAAGATGCGGATGAACTTCATCCGCATCCTGCCGGGTGACCGGGTGAAGGTCGAGTTGTCGCCCTACGACCTCACCCGCGGCCGCATCACGTATCGGTTCAAGTAGGCGAGCAAGAGAGGCGAGATGAAGGTGAGGCCTTCGGTGAAGACGCGCTGTGAGCACTGTAAGATCGTCCGGCGGAAGGGGGTCACGCGCATCATTTGCAAGAACCCCCGACACAAACAGCGGCAGGGATAGATCATTCGGAGGGGGCGACATACGGGCGCGCCCGTGGGGCGCGACGGCCCCCTCCGAGGCCTCCCCCAGGAAGAGAGCGCGCCGGCGGAACCGGCGCTCGAAAGGGAGACGAAGAGATGGCCAGAGTAGCGGGAGTGGATCTGCCGCGGGAGAAGCGGGGGGAGATCGCCCTCACGTACCTGTACGGCATGGGGCGCCCGACGTCGCTCAAGGTGCTGCGGCAAGCGCGGGTCGATCCCGACAAGCGGGTGAAGGCGTGGACCGAGGAAGAGACCGCCCGCGTCCGCGAGATCATCGAGCAAGAGCTGAAGGTGGAGGGTGACCTCCGACGCGAGATCGCCATGAACGTCAAGCGGCTGATGGATATCGGCTGCTACCGCGGTATCCGTCACCGCCGGGGCTTGCCCGTGCGGGGCCAGCGGACCCACACCAATGCGCGCACCCGGAAGGGTCCGCGCAAGGGCGTCATGGTGAAGAAGAAGCCGACGGCGGCCGCCCCGGCTCCGTCGGCAGCCCGAAAGGCGGGAGCGTAACCGATGGCCGACCAGCAGGCGAAACCGGCGCCACGGAAAAAGGGCGGCAAGCGGCGCGAGCGGCGGGAAGTGCGCACGGGCGTGGCGCACATCCAGGCGACCTTCAACAACACGATCGTGACCTTGACCGACAAGGCCGGCAACGTGGTTGCCTGGTCGAGCGCGGGCAGCGCCGGGTTCAAGGGTTCCCGGAAGTCCACGCCCTTCGCGGCCCAGACGGCAGCCGAGCAGGCGGCCCGCAAGGCCATGGAGTACGGGCTGAAACAGGTCGAGGTCTGCGTGAAGGGCCCGGGCGCCGGACGGGAGGCCGCCATCCGATCGCTGCAGGCGGTCGGCCTGGAGATCAGCTCGATCCGTGACGTGACCCCGATCCCGCACGACGGCTGCCGGCCGCCGAAGCGGCGGCGAGTGTAAACGATGGCCCGCTATCGCGATGCCAAGTGTCGTCTGTGCCGGCGGGAGGGGATCAAGCTCTTCCTCAAGGGCGCCCGTTGCTTCACCGATAAGTGCGCCATCGAGCGCCGCAATTATCCCCCGGGCCAGCACGGACTGAACCGCGGCAAGCTCACTGCGTTCGGGGTCCAGCTCCGGGAGAAGCAGAAGGCCAAGCGGATCTACGGGGTGCTGGAGCAGCAGTTCCGGCGCTACTTCGAGTCGGCCGAGCGTCAGAAGGGCGCCACCGGCGAGAATCTCCTCAAGCTGCTGGAGCTGCGGCTGGACAATGTCGTCTACCGCCTGGGCTTCGCGGCGTCCCGCCGGGAGTCCCGCCAGATGGTGGCCCACGGGCATTTCCAGGTGAACGGACGCAAGGTGTCGATCCCTTCGTATCTGACCAAGGTCGGGGACACCGTCCAGCTGCGACCGAGCTCCAAGCACGCTCCCCGTGTCGACGACAACGTCAACGCGGGGCGCGGCCAGGTTCCCCAGTGGCTGGAGCTCCAGCCCGAGGCGCGGCGCGGGGTCGTCCGCAGCCTGCCCCTGCGCGAGGATGTCCAGATTCCCGTGTCCGAACAGCTCATCGTCGAGCTCTACAGCAAGTAGCAGGAGCCGTCATGCCACGCATTCCGTTTCAGAAGCCGCGAAAGGTCGACTGGGAGATCTTGAGCGAGCGGTACGGCCGGCTGGTGTCCGAGCCCTTCGAGAAGGGGTATGCCCTCACGGTGGGCAACGCGCTGCGCCGGACGCTACTCGCCATCGTCCCCGGGGCGGCCGTCACCTGGATCAAGATCGAGGGAGTGAAGGGCCCCGAGGCCAAGATTCCCGGAGTCGTGGAAGGCACCGCCGATGTGCTCATGAACTTCAAGAAGCTGGCGATCCAGGTTCCCGCCGGCGAGCCGCAGGTGCTCAGCCTGGAGTTCACCGGCCCCAAGACCGTCACCGGCGCCGACGTTCCGGAAACCGACCTCGAAGTCGTGAATCCCGAGGTCCATCTGTTCACGCTGGAGGGCGGAGCCCGGCTGAGCCTGGAGATCGGCATCGGCGTGGGCCGCGGTTACGAGGCGGCCGATCGGAAGACGTCGCCGCCGCCGCCCGGAGCTTTGATCCTGGACGCGGCCTACTCGCCCATCACCCGGGTCTCCTACAGCGTCGAGATGTCCCGGTTGGGAAAGATCACCGACTACGAGAAACTCGCGCTGGAGATCTGGACGAATGGTGCGGTCAGTCCGGACGATGCGCTGGAGCGGGCGGCGAGCTTCCTCCGTGGCCACTTCAGCCCCTTGACCGTCCGTACCGGTGAAGAGGAAACGGAAGCGGAGGGCGGCTCCGGCGAGGAGTATCTGCGGGAGGCGTTGTCCAAGACCCTCGAGGAGCTCCCGCTCCCGGCGCGGGCGGTGAACGCGCTGAAGAACGCGGAGATCCACCTGGTGGCCGACCTCGCCCAGAAGACCGAGACCGACCTCGAGCAGGTCAAGAACCTCGGAGAGAAATCGATCGACGAGATCAAGAGCGCACTGGCCGGGCTGGGGTTGTCGCTGGGGATGCGCATCGATCCGGGGATCCTGGGCGCGCTGGGGCGGGGAGGCCTGGTTCGATGAGACATCGCGCCCACCGATACCGGCTCGGCCGGGAGTCGGCGCACCGCTTGGCTATGGTGCGCAACCTCCTGGTCGCCTTGTTCCGTCACGAACGGATCACCACGACCGAAACCAAAGCCAAGGCGGTCCGGCCTCTGGCCGACCGCATCGTCACCCTGGCCAAGCAGGAGAGCCTGCACGCCCGACGCCAGGCGCTGGCCATGGTTCCCGACGCCCAGGTGGTCGCCCGGCTCTTCGATACGATCGCCGCTCGCTTCTCCGACCGTCACGGCGGCTACACGCGAATCATCAAGAACGGCGTCCGTCGGGGTGACGCGGCGCCGCTGGTATTCCTGGAGCTGGTCGATCGGGCGGACACCGGCGCCGACAAAGACAAGGACAAGGCTGACCGGAAAGCGAAACCCGCCCGGGGGCGGGCCCAGGCGGGCCGTCGAGGGAAGAAGAAGGAAAAGGCCGCCGCCTCGTCCTAGCTCACTTCACGTGCCGGCGAAAGAACGCCAGCGTGCGTCGCCAGGCGTCCTCCGCCGCCGCCTTGTTGTAGGCATCGGGTCGCTCGTCGTTGAAGAATGCGTGGCCTACGTTCGGATAGATGTGGATTTCCGATTGCTTGCCGGCCTTCTTGATCGCCGCGTCGACGTCTCTGGCCGCCTGCGGCGTCACGAACTGATCGGTCTCGGCGAACAGGCCGAGCACCGGTCCGGACAGCTTCGAGTAATCCGGCTTGACATTGGGATGGATGCCGTAGAAATCGACGCAGGCCCCGACGGCCGGGTTCAGGGTGGCCGCGAACAGGGCGAGCTGCCCGCCCATGCAGAAGCCCACGACCCCGACGGTCCTGGTCGACGAATGCTGGAGCAGGGTCGTGGTGGCAGCGCGCAGATCCTTCTCGGCCTGCCCGATGTTGAGCGCCATGAACAGCTTGCCGGCCTCGTCGGGCTCGGACGCCGTCTTGCCGTGGTAGAGGTCGGGCGCCAGGGCGGTGAAACCCTCGCCGGCGAACCGGTCGCACACGCTCTTGATGTGGCCGACCAGCCCCCACCATTCCTGCAGGACGAGAACGCCCGGACCTTTACCGGCCGCGGGGGTGGCCAGATACCCAGACGTCATGGTGCCGTTCGACGGAAACTCCACCATCTTGCCAGCCATGAACTCGCCTCCTTGACGTTGGGACGGACGCCCGTCTAGCCGGGTGCGGTCGGCGGTGGGCCCGTGAAGGCGATCTTGACCGCGGTGACCCGGCGCGTGTCCGCCTCGAGGATGGTGATGGCGTAACCGGCAACCTGGATCTGCTCGCCCCGCCGGGGGATTCGGCCCAGGGTGGCCAGGACCAGTCCGGCCACGGTCTCGCAGTCCTTTTTCGGGACTTCCCAGTCCAGCGCTTCGTTCAACTCGTCGATGTTGATCCGGGCCGCCACCCAGTAGCTGCCGTCGGGGAGCCGCTCGATGGGCGCCGCCGGGCGGTCGTGCTCGTCCTGGATCTCGCCGACGATCTCCTCGAGGATGTCTTCGAGGGTGACGATGCCAGTACTGCCTCCGTACTCGTCGACCACGATAGCCATGTGCACCCGGCCTCGCTGCATTTCCCGGAGCAGGTCGTCGATCCGCTTGGTTTCCGGCACATAGTACGGCTGGCGTATCAGCTCGTCCAGCGTCTTGGCCGAGGCGCCCCGCCGCAAGAGGTCCATGGCCGCCACCACCCCGACGATGTTCGTCTCCCGCTGGCTGTACACCGGTACACGGGAAAAACCGCGCTGCTGGATCACCGCGACGGCGTCGCGCGGCGTCGCGGTGACGGGAAGCATCACGACCTCGACCAGCGGCACCATGATCTCCCGGACGGTCGTGTCGCCGAGGTCGAAGATCTTGTCGATCATCGCGGCCTCTTGCGTGGTGACGTCGGCCTCGCCCGGCTCCATACTCAGCAGCGCTTTGAGCTCCTCGCGCGACACGAAGTGTCGCGTGTCCGGCCGGCCGGCTCCCATGAGGCGAAGGAGCCAGCCGACGATGGTGTGGGCGAACACCACGAAAGGAGCGAGCAGCACCGAGGACCAGCTGAGAAGCCGATACAGCTTGAGCACCAGCGGTGTCGCCCATTCCCGGGCGACGGCTTTGGGAATGACCTCGCCGAACACCAGCATGATGGGCGTCAGCACCGCGGTGACGACGAGGGGCGCCAGGCTGCCCAGCTGCGGCAACAACGCAAACGTCGCCGCCGAAGCCGCCACCACATGGGCGATGGTGACACCCATCATGGCGGTAGCCAGCGTCCGGGCCGGGTTCCGGAACGCCTCCAGGTACGCGGCGGCGCCGGCGTGGCCCTCCTCGGCCAGATGGCGCAGCCGCACGCGGTTGGCGGCGATGAAGGCCATCTCCGCCGCCGAGAAGAAGATGGTGGCGATCAAACAGATCACCGGGATCCAGAGCAGGCTCATGCTGCGGCCTCGCCTTCGTGCGGACTGCCCAGCGTCAGCAGCACCTCCACGACCCGGGTACGCTCGACCTTCTCGACGGTGAGGGTGAGCTCGGCGGTCTGCAGACGCTCGGCCTTGCGGGGGACCCGTCCGAACAGATCGAGCACCCAGCCGCCGACGGTGTCATACGCCTGGTTGGAGATCGCCAACCCGGTCACGGCGTTCAGCTCCTCGATCGGCAGCTTTCCGGACACCCGATAGGTGGTGGCGTCCAGTCGCTGGATCAGCCGCTCGGGCTCATCGAACTCGTCGGCGATCTCGCCGACCAGCTCTTCCAGCAGATCTTCCAGCGCGACGAGCCCGGCGGTCCCCCCGTACTCGTCCACCACGATGGCCAGGTGGATCTTCTTGGCCTGCAGCTCCTGGAGCAGCGCGTCGGCCCGCTTGGTTTCCGGCACGAAATACGGAGGGTGGAGGTGGCCCCGAAGGTCGAAGTCGGCGGGAAGGCCCTCGGCGTCGGGCAGCAAATCCTTCGTGTAGAGGATGCCCACCACGACGTCGATGGAGCCCTCGAATACTGGCACCCGAGAATGGAGATTCTCCCGCAGCGCCGGGAGGATCTCGTCCACCGGTGTCTCGACGTCCAGGCAGAACATGTCGGTCCGGGGCACCATGATCGAGCGCACCAGCGTGTCTTCGAGCTCGAAGACCTTGTGGATCATCTCCCGCTCGCCCCGCTCGACCACGCCTTCGCTGGCGCCGACGTCGACGAGCGTGCGCAGCTCGTCTTCGTTGATCTCGGGTCCGGCCTCCCGGTCCCGGCCGATGAGGCGCAGGGTGAGGGTGCTCAACCCGGCCAGTCCCACCCGAACCGGTATCAGGACCCGCTCCAGCCAGGCCACCGGCCGACCGGCGAAGGCGAGAAAGCGCTCGGGATACTTGACGGCGATCGTCATGGGCAGGACCTCACCGAACGTGGTGAGGAGGAGCACCATGGCCAGGATTTCGGCGACGAGCCCCCAGCCCGGGCCGAACGCGGCCTCGGCGAGCGTCGCGGCGAGAGCCGCGGCCCCGATGTTGATCACGGTGATCCCGACCAGCAGGGTGACCAGCAAGTCGTGGGGGCGGTCGATGAGGGGCGCCCGGCTGACGTCGTGTGTCTCCGACGCAGCCAGCCGGCGAAGCCGGGCCCGACCGAGCGAAAAGTACGCCGCCTCGGCGCCGGTGAGAAGCCCCGAGCCGGCGATCAGCAGAGCCAGGAGCAGGAGCTTGAGTACGATGCCGTCACCCACGGCGACGCCCCGTCACGAAGTGCTCGAATCCGCCCGCGGCCGGCCGCGCGCGTCCCCGGGTATCGACGAAGGCGACCCGCTCGCCGGCCACGATCTCTCCGATGGGGGTCAATTGCGTGCCCGAGGCGGCCTGCAGCCCTTCGGCCAGCCGGGGGAGCGCGTCGGCCGTGCAGGTGAGGAGGAGCTCGTAGTCCTCGCCGCCGCCGGTAGCCCAGGCGACCGGGTCGGCGCCGAGGGCCCTGGCCACGGTCCGTGTGTCGCTGTCGATGGGCAGGCGGTCAATCTCCACTCGGGCCCCCACCCCGCTCTCCTCCACGATGTGGCCGAGATCCGTGGCCAGGCCGTCCGAGAGGTCGATCATGGCCGTCACGCCGGCGGCGCTGCCCAGCCACCGGCCTTCCCCTACGCGAGGCCGGGGTCGGAGGTGCGCGGCCGTCAGTCGGGCCAGCACGTCGGCAGGGACACCAGCCGGCGCCTTGGCCCGCTCGAGCACGGCCAGGCCGGCCGCGGCTCGCCCCAGCGGGCCGGTCACCGCCACCACATCGCCCGGTCGGGCTCCGCCGCGGAGCCTCGGGGCCTGGGCCGCCTCACCGAGAACGGTCACGGTGACGAACCAGCCCGCCGGGGAGGCCGAGGTGTCCCCGCCCACGATGGCCACCCCGTGCTCCGCTCCGAGCGCCAGAGCCCCCGTATAGAAGGCCTCGACCTCCTCCATCGCCGTCTGCGCAGGACAGGCCAGCGCGACGAGGACCCAGCGGGAGTGGGCGCCCATCGCCGCGATATCCGAGAGGTTCACCGCCAGCGACTTCCAGCCGATATCGGCGGGTTCCGTGTAGCGCCGCCGGAAGTGGACGTCCTCGATCAAGAGGTCCGTGGTGGCGACGAGCCGTGCGCCCGGGGTCGGGACGAGCACTGCACAATCGTCCCCGATGCCCGTCTCGACGCCATCGCCCCGGCCGGCCAGACGGCGCACGGCCCGGATCAGGGCACCCTCGGTGAGACGGCCGTCCCGCGGCGCCGCTCGGGCGCGGCGGGGGCCCGACCTGGAGGCCTGCCGCCTCATCGCTGCCCGAGAAAGTTCCCAAGCAGCCGCTTGCCCTCCGTCGTGAGGATCGACTCTGGATGGAACTGGACGCCTTCGATCGGGTGGTGCCGGTGCCGTACTCCCATGATCTCGCCGTCATCCGTCCAGGCCGTGATCTCCAGGTCAGGCGGCACGGTGTCCCTGATGATGGCGAGCGAATGGTACCGGGTGGCCTCGAAGGGGGACGGCAGCCCCTGAAAGACGCCCTGCCCGCCATGGTGGATCGCCGATGTCTTGCCGTGCATCAAGCGGTGGGCCCGGGCGACGGTCGCCCCGAACGCCCGGCCGATCGCCTGGTGTCCCAGGCAGACGCCCAGCACAGGCGTCGTGGCTCCGAGTCGGCGGACTACCTCGATCGACACCCCGGCCTGGTCGGGGGTGCCTGGCCCCGGAGAGATCACGATGCCGTCCGGCTGCAGCGCCGCGATGGCATCGACGTCCTGCTCGTCGTTGCGGATGACCTTGAGGGTGGCTCCGAGCTCGCCGAGATACTGGACCAGATTCCAGGTGAACGAGTCGTAGTTGTCGATGACGAGGATCATGAGCGCGTAGGGGCGGCCATGCGCAGCGCGAGCACGAGCCCCCGGGCCTTCGAGCACGTCTCCAGCCACTCGGTCTTGGGATCCGAATCGGCGACGATGCCCGCCCCGACCTGGACCGAAGCGCGGTTGCCGTGACACACGATCGTCCGAATCGTGATGCAGGAATCGAGGTTGCCCGAATAGGAGATATAGCCCACCGCGCCGCCGTACGGGCCACGCCCGGCCGGCTCCAGCCCGGCGATGATCTCCATGGCCCGGATCTTGGGGGCGCCGGTCAGCGTGCCGGCGGGAAAGCAGGCCTGCAGGACATCGAGCGCGTCGGCGCCCGGGCGGAGCTGGCCGACTACGTGGCTGACCAGGTGCATGACGTGGGAGTAGCGCTCGATGGCCATGAACTCCGTCACCTTCACCGAGCCCAGCACGGACACCCGCCCCACGTCATTGCGGCCCAGGTCGACGAGCATGACGTGCTCGGCGCGCTCCTTGGGGTCGGCCAGCAGGCTCTCGGCGATCGAGCGATCCTGGGTGTCCGTGGCCCCCCGGGGGCTGGTGCCCGCGATCGGACGCACCTCGACGCGGTCGCCCTCGAGACGCACCAGGACCTCGGGCGAAGATCCGACGACCGTCGCGTTGCCGAGCCGGAGATAGAACAGATACGGCGACGGGTTGATGGTCCTCAGCGCGCGATAGATCGTGAAGGGGTCCGCCGGCAGCGGGCAGTCCAGTCGCCGCGACAGGACGATCTGGTACGCGTCGCCGGCCGCGATGTACTCCTTGGCCTTCCGGACGGCGTCGGTGAAACCGTCCTCGTCCATCGTGGAGGTGAAGCCCTCCTCACCCAGGGCCACCAGGGGGCCGGCCGGCGCCAGGTTGAGCGGGGCGGGCGGCCGCGCCGGCCGACCCAGCTTCGCGAGCGTCATCCCGATCCGCACGGCGGCCCGGTCGTAGGCCTGATCGATCGACGCGTCGTCGCGCTGCTCGACGTGGGCGTTGGCGATGACCAGCAGCCGGTGGCGAAGGTTGTCGAACACCAACAGCGTGTCGGTGAACATGAAGACCGTGTCGGGCAGGCCGAGATCGTCGTGGGCGGCGGCGGGCAGTCTCTCCATGTGGCGGACCATGTCGTAGGCCAGGTAACCGACAGCGCCGCCCTGAAAGCGCGGCAATCCCGGCACCGTCACCGGCTGAAAACCTCCGAGGAGGCGGCGCAGTGTGTCCAGGGGGTTGCCGTCCGGCAGCCTCTCCACGGCTCGCGACCCGGCCCGGCGCAGGGTGATCCGCCCGTTCTTGGCGGTCAGGATCATGAGGGGATCCGTCCCCAGAAACGAATAGCGCGCCCACTTCTCCCCGCCTTCTACCGACTCGAGCAGGAACGAGTAGGGGCCGGGCCGGAGCCTCAGGTAGGCGGACAGCGGGGTGTCGAGGTCCGCCGGCAGCTCCGCGAAGACGGGCACGAGGTTGCCCCGACCCGCGAGCGCCCGGAACTCGTCACGGGCTGGATAGAGCGACGGGACGACTATGCCGCCGGTACTAATACCTGGAGTGCCTCGAGGCTCAGGCCTGCGCGTCCAGCTTCTTCTGCAGCTGGGCCTTCGGCACGGCGCCGATCACCTGATCCACGACCTTGCTATCCTTGACGAGCAGGATCGTAGGGATCGACCGAATACCGTACCGGGCTGCGAGCCCCGGGTTCTCGTCGACATTCACCTTCGCCAGCGTGATTCGCCCTCGCGAATCACGCGCGAGCTCTTCCAGCACGGGCGCGATCGCGCGACACGGGCCGCACCACTCCGCCCAGAAGTCCACCATGAGCAGGCCAGACGCCGCCGCCAGGGTCTCGTCGAAGTTCTGCTCCGTGAGGTGGACGGTCGTAGAATCGGTCATCCGTGGCTCCTCAATAAAAAGTCAACGCTCACGCTAACATACCGGCATCCGCGGCGCAAGGGCCGCACGCCAGCGTCCCCTTCAGGAATACTGTCACTTTGGCACATCGTCCATGCTACAGTCGCTTAAATGCTTGGTCAGTCGGCGCGAGTGCTTGTCGTTGACGACGAAAAATCGATCTTGATGCTCCTCGAGGAAGCACTCTCCCAGTGGGGTTACCAGGTCACCGCAGCCAGCACCGCCGCCGAGGCTCTGGCCGCCCTCCGCACGCAGGTCTTCGAGGCCGCCCTGACCGACGTGCGGATGCCCGACATGAGCGGCATCGACCTGCTCCGAGAGCTCAAGAAGCGGGACGAGTCGATGGAAGTCGTCATCATGACCGGCTATCCGACGATCGCCTCCGCCGTCGAGGCGCTCAAGGAAGGCGCGTACGACTACCTGTCCAAGCCCCTCATCCTCGACGAGCTTCGCCACCTGATGCAGCGGCTCATGGAGCGGCGTTTCCTCCGGGGTGAGGTCCAGACGCTGCGGATGCGCTTGGGCGAGGAGCTCACCGTCAGCGAGCTGATCGGCAGCTCTCCCGCCATGCAGCGGGTGAAGGACGTCATCGGAAAGGTTGCCGTGACCGACTCGCCGGTCCTGGTGGAAGGGGAAAGCGGGACCGGCAAGGAACTGGTGGCCGCCGCGATTCACCGTCTGTCGGCCCGAGCCAAAGGGCCGTTCATCCCCGTGAACTGCTCGGCCATCCCACGCGACCTGCTGGAGTCCGAGTTCTTCGGCCATGTCCGGGGTGCGTTCTCGGGCGCGGTGTCCGACGCTCTGGGACTCTTCCGGGGCGCCAACGAAGGCACCATCTTCCTGGACGAGATCGCCGAACTGCCCCCCGAGCTCCAGGTGAAGCTGCTGCGCGTCCTCCAGGAGATGCAGGTGCGCCCGGTGGGCTCCACCAAGGCCTTTCCGGTCGACGTGCGCGTGATCGCGGCGACCAACCGGAACCTCGAGCAGGCCATGAAGGCCGGGGCGTTTCGCCAGGACCTCTTCTACCGCCTGAACGTCATCCGGATCACCCTGGCGCCGTTGCGGGACCGGCGCGAAGACATGCCGGCTCTGGTGAACCACTTCATCCGTCGGTTCAACAAGCGCTTCCGGCGCGACGTCCGCGGTATCACGCCTGACGCGCTGGCCGCCCTGGCCTCCTACGACTTCCCCGGCAACGTAAGGGAGCTCGAGAACCTGATCGAGCGGGCGTACGCCATGGGCACCCGCGAGCACGTCACCCTGGCCGATCTCCCCAGCCTGTCGGCTCGCTCCACCCTGACCCCGGCCGTCGACACCAAGAACGTCCCCACGCTGGCCGAGGTGGAGAAGGAGCTCATCTTGCGAGCGCTGGCCGTCCACAACAACGACAAGGAGGAGGCAGCCCGGGCGCTCGGGATCTCGCGCCGAACGATCTACCGGCGGCTCAAGGAGTACGGCAAGATCTGACGGCGCGGTCAGTAGCCCTCGAGGCGGTCGCGGGCGACGAGGTCGGGATCCCGCTCCGCGGGATGGCCATAGCCGCCTCCGCCTGGCAGCCTCACCTCGACCAGTCCGCCGGGGCCGACCAGGTGCTCCTGCTTGGGGTTGCCCGGACGGGCGCCGTCGATCAGCACCTCGCCCAGGGCGCCTGGCCCCCCGCCGAGAAAGCCGCGAGCGGGGACCCGGGTGCGGTCACCGAGGACAGAGCACGTGAAGGGCTCGCGGCTCCTGACCCGGAAGGCGATCGTCTGGCCGAGGCCCCCCCGGAACCTACCAGCGCCGCCGGAGCCGGCCCGCAGCTCTTTGCGCTCGACGATCAGAGGCGTCGTGGATTCCAGGATTTCCACGGGCGTGCCGAGGACCCCCGAGGGAAAGGCGGTGGCGTTCAGCCCATCCTTCACCGCGCGGGCGCCGGTGCCACCCGAGCAGAAGAACACGTGAGTGAAGGGACGGCTCTGCAGATCCCGGCCGGCGACCTGGATACCCCAGATGTTGGCAGACCCTTCGGCCATGACCCGGTCGGGGACCGCCTGGCCGAGCGCCCCCGCGATGACGTGAGGCAGAAAATGGCCGATGACGTGGCGGGCCGCTACCGCCACCGGCGGTTGGGCATTGAGGATGCAGTCCACGGGGGCGCTGATCCGAAGAGGCCGGAAGGCGCCCTCGTTGTTGGGGACATCCGGGCTGACGATGACCTTGACCCCGTACGTGGTGTAGGCCTCGGTGTAGTTCATCGTGACGTTGATGCCCCGGCGGCTTGCCGGCGACGAGCCGGCGAAGTCGATTCCGAGCTCGCCACCGCGGACCTCGCAGCAGACGCGGATCGTGATGGGCTCGTCGAAGCCATCGGAGACGATGGCGTGCTCGTAGCGTCCGGGCCGCAGGCGCCGGATCGCCTCGCGCATGGCCTGCTCGGTGCGGCTGATGATCTCGTCGGCCAGGGGTTCCAGCCGATCCAGGCCGAACTCGACCATGAACTCCAGCAGCCGTTCGGCGCCCACCGCGCCGCCCGCGATCTGCGCGTGAAAGTCTCCCAGCACCATGTCCGGCACGCGCACGTTGGCCCGGACCATGGCGAGCAGCGTCTGGTTGGGCTGGCCCGCCTCGTACAGCTTGAGGATGGGGATGAACAGGCCTTCCTCGTAGACCTCGCGCGACTCGGCCGACAGGACATGGCCGC
Organism: Candidatus Methylomirabilota bacterium; assembly: GCA_035709005.1. Lineage (NCBI taxonomy): Bacteria > Methylomirabilota (SeqCode) > Candidatus Methylomirabilota bacterium. The sequence continues at coordinate 25,311 of DASTFB010000011.1, forward strand.
CGATGTCCGCCGTGTGGCAGGTCGAGGCGAAGAACCCAACGCACTCCGTGTCGCGAAACACTGGGGTGCAGATCGTAACGTCATTGAGGTGACCGGACGTCTTCCACGGATCGTTGGTGATCAGCACGTCCCCGGGCCGCAGCGTGGGGAGCGGGCAGGCGGCCAGGACGTGCTTCATGGCCAGGGCCATGGAGTTGATGTGCCCAGGCGTGCCCGTCACGGCCTGGGCCACCATGTTGCCGCGGCGGTCGAAGACCCCGGCCGAAAGATCGCCGGCCTCGCGGACGATCGAGGTGAAGGAGGTTCGCTGGAGCGCGGTGGCTTGCTCGTTCACCACCCCCACGAGGCGGTTCCAACAGATCTCCAGGGTGACGGGATCGAACCGTGCCGGAACCGTCAATCCAGCTCCACCACGATGGTCAGGTCCTCATCCACCCGACAGCGAGCACCCGGTCCGATGACCGCCGTCGACTCACGCTCCTCGAGAATCGCCGGGCCAGCGAACGAGATGCCTGGCCCCAGCCGGTAGCGGTCGTAGACGGGAGTCGGGATGAAGCCCCGGGCCTCGGAGAAGTACGCCGACCGGGTGGTCTTGAGCGCTGGGGCCACCGTGGCGGCCGTCCCCCCGGCCGCCGCGCCGAGGCGCAGCGCGGGGCGTGGCCCCGAGAGCGTCACGCGCCAGTTGAGGACCTCGATCGGCACGCCTTGGGGCAGCCGATGGTAGAGCGCGCGGTAGGCCGCCTCGAAGGCCGCAGTGATGAGGGACAGACTGGCTGCTGACAATTCTCCCGCTGGCACCGCGGCTTCGACCTCGTGACCCTGGCCGAGGTAACGCATCTCCGCCAGCCGGGTCACCTGCACGTCGGCCGCGGCCACGCCGGCGCGCGCCAGTAGGGCCCGACCCTGAGCTTCTATGTCGGCGTAGAGCGCGTTGACAAAGGACCAGTCGGCGGCATCCAGCCGCAGGCGTCGGGTTCGAACGAAGTCGAAGGCCAGCGGCGCGGCCAGCAGCCCATAGGCCGACATGGCGCCCGCCCCGAAGGGCAGCAGGATCCGGGGAAGCTTCAGGATGCGGGCGACCTGCCAGCAGTGCCCGGGGCCGGCCCCCCCGAATGCGAAGAGCGGGTACTGGCGCAGGTCCTTGCCACGCTCGATGCCGTGGATGCGCGCGGCCGCTGCCATGTTCTCGTTGACGACGCGGTGGATACCCCAGGCCGCCTGCACGATATCGATCCCCAGAGGCCGGGCGATGTGGTCGACGATGGCCCGCTCGGCGGCTTCGCGTGAGAGCGGCATGCGGCCCCCCAGGAAGAATTCGGCCTCCAGATAGCCGAGCAGGAGATCGGCGTCGGTCACTGTCGGCAGGCGCCCGCCCAGGTTGTAGCAGGCAGGGCCCGGATCGGCTCCCGCGCTGTCGGGGCCGATCTTCAGGAGACCCATGTGGTCCACCCGAGCGATCGAGCCGCCGCCGGCTCCGATCTCGATCATCTCGATGACGGGCACACGGATGGGAAGGCCCGAGCCCTTTTTGAACCGATCGGCCCGAGCCACCTCGAACTCCCGCGCCACCAGCGGGAGGCCCCCATCGATGACGCAGGCCTTGGCGGTGGTGCCGCCCATATCGAACGATAGCAAGCGTGGCTCGCGGCGCTCGCGCGCAGCCTGGGCTGCGGCCAGCGCGCCGGCGGCGGGGCCCGACTCGACGAGGCGGATGGGCAGTCGCCTGGCGTCGGCCGGCAGGGCGATGCCGCCCGACGACTGCATGATGTAGAGCTGGCCGGGGATCCCGCGCTCGGCCAGCCGGCGCTCCAGGTCTTCGAGGTAGCGGGCCATAAGCGGCATCACGTACACGTTGGCCGTGGTCGTGGAGGCGCGCTCGTACTCTCGGATCTCGGGCACCACATCGGCCGAGCACGCCACTGGCAGGCCCGGAGCGACCTGCTCGACCAGCGTCGCCAGGCGACGCTCGTGAGCAGGGTTGACGTAAGAGTGCAGCAGACAGATGGCCAGGGCTTCGATGCCGCCGCTCACCAGATCCTGGACGACGCGCCGGGCCACGGACTCGTCGAGCTCCTGCTGGGCCGATCCGTCGGCGAGCAGGCGTTCCGGGATCTCGCGGCGGAGATGGCGAGGGACGAGCGGGGGCGGCGGATCGATGAGGAGATCGTACATGTCGTAGCGCCCCTCGTGCCGGATCTCCAGCACGTCCCGGAAGCCTGCCGTCGTCAGCAGGCCCGTGCGGGCGCCCTTGCGTTCGATGAGCGCGTTGGTCGCCAGCGTGGTGCCGTGGATGACGTCGCGAACATCGCCGGCGTGCAGGCGGGCTTCCTGGAGCAGGCCGCGAATCCCTTCCTCCACGCCGTGGGCGGGATCTTTGGGCGTGGTCAGAACCTTGCCGACGGTCAGGGTTCCGGACATCTCGTCGACGACGACGAGATCCGTGAACGTGCCGCCGATGTCCACACCGAGGCGTGCCGTCACGACGGCAGTCTACACCGTCACGGCAGGTAGGATGACACGAAGCTGCCGGATGGGACGACCGCGAAGCGATCGAATCGAAACGGGACTGCGTTGACGGGCGGCGATGCCCCGGTGATGAGGGCGGCCATCATCTCGCCGATGGCCGGGGCCAGCTTGAACCCGTGGCCGCTCAGGCCGGCCGCGATCCACAGACCGGCCAGCGGCGACTGGTCCAGGATCGGCATCCAGTCCGGCGTGATGTCGAAGGCCCCCACGTACCCCCGGCGGTAGCGAGCCTCGGCCAGGCGTGGCATCGCGCGGCTGCTACGCTCCAGCGCTTCCGTCGCCTCGGCGAATCCCGCTTCGCTTCCCAGGAGCTCCGGATCCACCGGGTGCTGGCGTTCGTCGTCGGTGAGGGAGCCGGTCAACGTGAGAGCGCCGGTCTCCGGGCGGACGTAGGCGCCGCCCCCGAGGTCGAGGAAGACGCGATGGGGCGGGCCGAACCCGGGGTCGCGCTCCACGATGAACACGGGATGGCGGCCGATGACGATGGGCAACGTGATCCCGGCTAGCGCCGCCACACGTGGCGACCACAACCCCGCGGCATTCACCACCACCGGAGCCGTGACGACGTCCCCTCCGGCCGTCGCCACCCCCGTCACGCGATCCGCGTGCGTCAGTATTCTGGTCACCTCGTGGCCTTGCTCCACGGCCACGCCCAGCCGACGGGCCGCAGCCGCGTAGGCCAGCGTCACCGCGGAGGGATCGGCGTAGCCGGAATCGGGCTCGTAGACGACGCCGGTCAGGCACGCAGGATCGACGCGGGGCTCGACGCGCGCGGCATCGGCGGGGCTGAGGAGCTCGGCCCGCACCCCGAGCGGTCGCTGGAGCGCGAGAACCCGTTCCAGCCGAGGGCGCATGCTGGATCCCACGGCGATGAGCGCCCCGCAGCCGACGTAACCCGCCTCGCCGCCGACCAATTCGTCGAAGCGGCGGTAGACGTCCAGGGACCGAAGGACCATGTGCGTCATCTCGGCGGTCGGGTAGAGCTGGCGAATGATGCCCACCGACCGGCCCGTCCCCCCGGACGCCAGAAACCGGCGTTCGAGCACGACGACGTCGCGCACGCCGGCCCGGGCCAGATGAAACGCGATGGAGGCTCCGGTGACGCCGCCACCGACGATGACGACGTCGGCGGTCGCCCTCACCGGCCTCCCGGGCGAAGGGCGGCCGCCTCGGCCGCGCTCAGTACCAGGACGGCGTCGTCCTGACGGACGGTTCCCTCCCGCAGGACGCTGGCGTAGACACGGCTCCAGCCGGGGTGATGCTTCTGGGAGACCCGCGCGTAGTCCCCGCCGGCGAAGGCGAGGCGGATGTTGGCACACGGGCTGGTATAGCGAGTGACCTGGAGGATCACCTCCTGGCCGATCCTCAGGGTGGTGCCGGGCGTGATGGCCCTCCAGTCCAGACCCTGGACGGTGAGGTTCTCGCCCAGGCTCCCTGGCCGGATGGGATGGCCCTCCCGCTGAAGCGCGTCGATGGCCTCCAGGGCGTAGAGACAGACAGCCCGCTCGGGGCCGCCGTGGTGCTCCGCGTCACGGTGGCCATCCCCGACCAGTCCTTCGCGCGTGACACGGACCGCCGCCGTGGGCAGCTTCGGGACTCCTCCCGCCGAAATGTTGATCTGCACGACTCGACTGACGCTCACCGATGAACCTCCGTGCCGGGGCCGGCGTCGCGGCGGATCATTCGCTGGACCCGGCTCTCCAGGACGACTTCGCCGCGCTGGTTCAGGACGCGGTGCTGGTAGGTGACGATCCCCCGATCCGGCTTCTTGGTGTCTCGCTTGTCGACGACCTCGATTTCGACGTGGATGGTGTCGCCCTGGAGCACGGGCGCCACCAGCCGTATCTCGCCTCCCAGCCAGGCCATGCCGGTGCCATGGATGAGGCCCGTTTGCATGACGAGGCCCTCGGACAGGGCGAAGGTCAGCGCGCCCGGGGCGACACGGCGGCCGAATACCGACTCCCGGGCAACATACTCCATGTCCATGAAGAGCGGCTCGCTGAAGCCGCAGAGGTTCACGAAGTTCACGATGTCCGTCTCGGACACGGTGCGGGCCAGCGTTCGATACACCGCCCCCACGGTGGTCTGTTCCCAGGTCAGCCCCTGTCCGAGCATGGTCCGCCTCCCGTTCTCGATCAGTCGCCGAGATAGGCTCGGCGCACGGCCGGGTCCTCGACCAGGGCATCCGCCGTCCCGGTCAGGGCGATGGTCCCCGTTTCGAGGACGTAGCCGCGGTGGGCCACGCCGAGCGCCATCGCCGCGTTCTGTTCCACGAGCAGGATCGTGATGCCTTGGCGGTTGATGTCGGCGATCGTGGCGAAGATCTGTTCGACGAGCACGGGGGCCAACCCCATGCTGGGCTCGTCCAGCAACAGCAGGCGCGGGTTCGCCATCAGGGCGCGGCCGATGGCCAGCATCTGCTGCTCACCTCCCGACAGGGTGCCGGCCACCTGGCTCAAGCGCTCGTGCAGACGCGGAAACAGGGCGAACACCCGATCCAGGTCGTGCAGGACACCGCCGTCGCGCCGCAGGTAGGCGCCCATCATGAGGTTCTCGCGGACGGTCAGCCGGTTGAAGATCCGGCGGCCCTCGGGCACATGAGCGATGCCGTGCAACACCACGTCGTGGGCGGGCATCCCGACGAGGGACTGGTCGTCGAGGGCGATGCGGCCGCGACGGGGCGCCAGCAGCCCCGAGATGGTCTTGAGGGTCGTGGTCTTCCCCGCGCCGTTGTTGCCGAGCAGGGCGACGATCTCGCCGCGGGCGACCTCCAGCGACACGCCTTTGAGCGCGTGGATCTCCCCGTAGAAGACGTGCAGGTCGTCAACGCTCAGCACGGGTCGTTCGGGTACGGGCCCAGGAACCGCGGCCCAGGTAGGCCTCGATCACCCGGGGATCGGCCTGCACCTGCTGGGGCGGGCCCTCGGCGATCTTCTCGCCGTGGTCCAGCACCGTGACACGATCGGAGACCTCCATGACGATCCGCATGTTGTGCTCGATGAGCAGGATGGCCAGCCCGAGCTCGGTGACCAGCTGTCGGAGCAGGGCCATGAGGGCGGCGGCTTCGCCCTGCGTCATCCCCGCCGAAGGCTCGTCGAGGAGCAGCAGGGTGGGTTGGGAGGCCAGGGCCCGAGCGATTTCCAGGCGGCGCTGGTCGCCGTAGGGCAGGTTCCGGCTGATCTCGTTGGCGCCGGCCCGCAGGCCGACGCGCTCGAGGAGCGCGACCGCCGCCTCCCAGAGGCCGGTCTCCACGTGTCTGAACGTGCGACCTCGAACCAGGACGTCCCACAGGCGCAGGTCCACGCGGGCGTGCATGCCGACCAGCACGTTTTCGATGGCCGTCATGTTGGCGAACAGTCGGATGTTCTGAAACGTCCGGCAGATACCCAGCGCGGTGATCTGGTCGGGGCGGAGACCGACCAGCGGCCGGCCCCCGAATGCGATGGTGCCCTCGTCGGGAGTGTAGAGCCCGGTCAAGATGTTGAACAGGGTTGTCTTGCCGGCGCCGTTGGGGCCGATGATCGACGTGATCCCGGGCTCCAGCGCGAAGTCGACACGGTTCACAGCGGTCAGCCCACCGAAGCGTTTGCTGACACCGCGCGCTTCGAGCAGCGCGCTCATGTCGTAGTCGCCTCGGCGCGGCGCGTGCTCGGCGCGGCCGGCTCGGCCAGCTCGCGCTGCCGTCGCCGGGCGGGCAGGATCCCCTGGGGCCGGAAGATCATCATGAGGACCAGGATCATCCCGAAGATCATCCGCTCGTACTTGGCCGGCTCGAACTGGGTCGGCAGGTCGGCCAGGTTGTATCCCAGCACGGTGACCCCGGCGTTCTTGAGCTCGTTCAGCCAGAGCGACAGGCCTTTGAGCACTTGCAGATTGAGAACCGTCACCGCCGTGGCCCCCAGCACGGCGCCCGGGATCGATCCCATGCCGCCCAGGATGACCATGGCCAGCACGCCGATCGACTCGAGAAAGGTGAACGACTCGGGATTGATGAACACCTGCTTGGCCGAGAACATCACGCCCATGATCCCGGCAAAGGACGCGCCGCAGGCGAACGCCAGGAGCTTCATGCGGACCAGCGGCACTCCCATGGCCCGGGCCGCCAGCTCGTCTTCCCGGATCGCCTCCCACGCTCGCCCGACATGGGAGTCCTCGAGCCGGCGATTGACGAGGATGACTGCCCCCACGATCAACAGGACGAGGAAATAGAAGTACTCCCCGTAGGGCAATCCCCACAGGGTCGCGGGGCGCACGATGGGGGTGATCCCCTTGGGGCCGTTGGTGATATTGATGGGCTTGTCCAGGTTGTTGGCCAGGACCCGAATGACCTCTCCGAAGCCCAGGGTCACGATGGCCAGATAGTCACCATGCAGGCGCAGCACCGGCAGGCCGAGCAGGATGCCAGCCCCGGCTGCCACGACGAGCCCCACGAAAAGGAAGACATAGAACCACCCCGGGCTCAACGGGAATCCCCCGCCGAAGATCAGGTTGGCATGGGGGGAGCCGAAGATGGCCCACGTGTAGGCTCCCACGGCGAAGAATGCCACGTATCCGAGGTCGAGCAGACCGGCGAGCCCGACCACGATATTCAGCCCGAGCGCCAGGGCCACGAAGATCCCGACCTGCGTGGCGACCTCGAGATAGTACCCGTTGTAGGCCCCGATGAGCGGCATCAGGACGAGTAGGGCACTCCCCAGCAGCGCCGCGCGCAGCCAAGTGGGAATGCGCGCCAGATAGACGAAGAGCAGCGAGCCCTGGAAGAGCAGGAAGGCCAGCACCGAGCGGGGAAACACCGCGACGGCAAGGCTGGAGACGGCGACGGCGGCGACGGCGAGCACGGTGTGAAGGATCACGCCCGCTCCCGCACGACCTCGCCGAGGAGACCCTTGGGCCGGAAGATGAGGATGAGGATCAGGACGGAGAAGGCGAAAATGTCTTTGTACTCGGCGCCGAAGGCCCCATTGGTGAGCAGCGACAGGTAGGAGGCGGCGAAAGCCTCCAGCAAGCCCAGGACGAGCCCGCCCAGCATGGCGCCCGGGATGTTGCCGATACCGCCCAGCACCGCGGCGGTGAAAGCCTTGAGCCCGGGAATGAACCCCGTGTACGGATTGATGAGCCCGTATTGCACGCCGAACAGCACACCGGCGGCCCCGCCCATGGCTCCACCGATCAGAAACGTCAGGGAGACGATGCGATTGACGTTGATGCCCATCAGGCTGGCCGCGGCCTGATCTTCGGCCACCGCACGGATGGCGGTACCCACCCGCGTGCGGTTGACCACGGCGTGGAGGAGCCAGAGGATGCCCAGGGCGGCCGCGATGACCACCAGGGACTTCACCGAGATGTCGATCGTCGCCGTCAGGACGAAGCGATGGTTCAGGGCGTCGATGGTGGGGTAGACGAGGTTGAAGGCATTGCGCCAGAGGGACTCGATCAGCCGGATCAAGTCCTGCAGGAAGAACGAGATCCCGATGGCCGAGATGAGCGGGATCAAGCGTGGCGTGCCGCGCAGGGGCCGGTAGGCCACCCGCTCTACGGTCACCGCCACCAGCCCACTGGCGGCGATGCCGGCCATCAGGACCAGGATCAGCACTACCGGCCAGGGCAGCGCGTCGAGCAGGCCGGCGCTCTGCAGGCCGAGCATGATCTCGACGCCCACGAAGGCACCGATGATGAAGATCTCGGAGTGGGCGAAATTGATGAACTCCAGCACCCCGTAGACCATGGTGTAGCCCAACGCGATGAGGGCGTACATGAAGCCGAGGATGATGCCGTCGAGCAGGACCTGAGGCAGGATCCCGACGAGAAGCTCGAAGTCCATCGGTTAGGGGTCCCGGGCCGGTGGCCCGATCCCTTCAGCCATCGCGGTCGCAGAGGCGCGATCCGCCCACCCTGACGTCGTCTCGTTGATAGTCGCTACTTCTTCTTCAGCGACGGCGCAGCGATGGTCAGCCGCTTGACCTCCTTGTTCTCGCCCCACTTCTGGGGATCGTCACTGGCCACCTGGAGGACGAAGTACAGCGCGCTGCGGGGGTCCCCCTTGTCATCGAACTCCCACGTGCCGGTGATTCCCGAGTGCTTCACCTTGCGGACGGCGGTGGAGACGTCCTCGCGGCTGAGCTTCTTACCGCTCTTGCCGGCCATCTCCATGGCCTTCAGGGTGATGGTGGCGGCATCGTAGGCCTGGGCCGAGAACGGCTCGGGATTCTTGCCGAACTTCTTCCGGAATTCTTCGGCGAACGCCTTGGCCTTGGGATATTTGGTCACCGGCCCGGCCACCGAGGTGTAGTACATGCCCACCACGGCTTTCCCGCCGATCTTGGCCAGGTCCGAGGAGTCCAGCCCATCGGGCCCCATGAACTTCGCTTTCACGCCCTTCTCGCGGGCCTGCTTGAAGAAGGGCGCCGCCTGCTCGTAAATGCCGCCGAAGTAGATCAAGTCCGGATTCTTGGCTCGCAAGGGCGTGATGATGGGATCGAAGTTCGACTTTTCTTCCGTCCCCTCGAAACCGAGGACGGTGAGCCCCTTCTTCTTGGCGTCGTCACGGAAATACTCCGCGACGCCCTGCCCATAGGTGGTCTTGTCGTGGATGATGTAGACCGACTTGATCTTCAAGCTTGCCGCGAACTCCGACCCGACCACCCCCTGGACGTCGTCGCGACCGCACACCCGATAGATGTTGGGATATCCCCGGTCAGTGACCGTCGGATTGGTGTTGGCCGGCGATACCATGGCCAGGTTCACTTCCCGATAGACCTCGGACGAGGGAATGGCGACGCCGGAGTTCAGGTGTCCGACGACGGCGAGGATGTCCTTATCGGCGATGATGTTCCTGGCGTTGGCCACGCCCACATCGGGCTTGGCCTGGTCGTCGTAGGGCACGAGCTCGACCTTGTAGCCCAGCTTCTCGACGCCGGCCTTGAACTTCTCGACCGCGAGCTGAGCACCGAGCTTGATCCCCTCACCGAGGGCGGCCTGCCCGCCGCTCAGCGGACTCTGTGTGGCGATCTTGATGGTGCCCTTGCTTTGCGCCTGAAGGGGACCAGTCGCGGGGACCAGCGCCAGGCCGAGCACCAGCGACAGCAAGAGAACAGATCTGATCACATGCGTCATCGGACATCCCTCCTGCCTGCGGTAGGGCCGGACTCGCGCGCCATTATCGAGACTTGCGCGCCATTATAGCGAGCGGACATCCGGGGTCAAGGCGCGGGCGGCCCGGATCGCCTCGATGAAGCGCCGGGTGGCGTGCTCCGGATCGTCGGCGGCGCACACCGCGGAGATGACCGCGACGCCGGCGGCGCCCGCCTGGATGACCTCGCCCACGTTGTCATGCGTGATTCCGCCGATTCCGATGAGGGGTGCACGGATCTCGGTTCGGAGCTTTCGGATGAGATCGGGGCCGACGAGCTCGAAGTCGGGTTTGGTGGCCGTAGGGAACATCGCGCCCACTGCCACGTAGTCCGCGCCCGCAGCCTGAGCCGCCCGGGCCTGCTCCAGGCTGTGCGTGGACACGCCGAGCAGCATCCCTGGCCGCAACATCGGGCGGGCCAGGCGCGGCGGCAGGTCGTCCTGGCCGACATGCACCCCGTTGGCTCCCAGCGCCACGGCCAGGTCCACGCGGTCGTTCACGATGAAGGTGGCGCCGGCCTCGCGACAGCGCGCCAGCAACTGGCCGGCCAGCGCCAGGAGCCGTCCGGAGGGCCATTGCTTCTCGCGAAGCTGCACCATGCGGCAGCCACCGGCGATAGTCGCCTCGAGCAGGGTGACGAGATCGCGGCCGCGGGCCACGGTCCGGTCGAGGATGACGTAGAGGCTCGGATCCATTTCAGGAGTGCTGCCGGCGGCTATCGGCGCTGGTGAAACGGCCCTCCATGAAGGCGGGATCGGCGAGGACCTTCAGCTGGAAGGGGATCGACGTCTTCACACCCTCCACGCTCGTCTCGGCCAGCGCCCGCCGCATGCGCTCGACGGCCTCCTCCCGGTCCCGACCGTGGACGATGATCTTGGCGATGAGCGAATCGTAGAAGGGCGGCACCGCATAGGGCACCATGAGGTGACTATCCACGCGGACGCCGAAGCCACCGGGCGGGATCCAGGCCGTCACGCGCCCGGCGCTGGGGGCGAAGGTCTCGGGGTCCTCCGCGTTGATCCGGCACTCGATGGCGTGGCCATCGAACCTCACGTCCTCCTGACGATAGTCGAGAGCCTCACCGGCGGCGATCCGGATCTGCTCACGGATGAGGTCGATGCCGGTGACCATCTCCGTGACCGGATGCTCGACTTGAATCCGCGTGTTCATCTCGATGAAGTAGAAGTTCCCCTCAAGGTCCACCAGAAACTCGACGGTCCCCGCACTGACGTAGTTCACGGCGGAGGCGGCCAGCAATCCCGCCCGGTGGAGCCCGGCCCGGGTCCCGGGGCTCAGTCGGGGCGCCGGCGATTCCTCGATCAGTTTCTGGTGTCGCCGCTGCACGGTGCAGTCACGCTCCCCCAGGTGGACGCGGATGCCGTGCTGGTCACCCAGCACCTGCACCTCCACGTGCCGGGCTTCCTCGATGTACTTCTCGCTGTAGATATCGGAGGAGCCGAAGGCCGCCGCCGCTTCGGACTGACATGCCGCGAACGCCTGGGCCACGCTCTCGCGGTCGCGAACGATACGCATGCCGCGACCGCCCCCACCCGCCGCCGCCTTGAAGATGACCGGGTAGCCGATGTCGTCGGCCACCGCCTGAGCCTCGCCGGCGTCGCGGAGGGGCTGTTCGCTGCCCGGCACGACCGGCACCCCTGCCTGCTTGGCGATCTGGCGCGCCTGGGCCTTGTCGCCCATGAGCCGGATGGCCTCAGGTGACGGGCCGATGAACGTGATCCCGCAGGTCCGGCAGATGTCGGCGAAGCTGGGGTTCTCGGCGAGGAAGCCGTAGCCGGGATGGATGGCCTCGCTATCGGTGATGGCGGCCGCCGAGATGATCGAGGGGATGTTGAGGTAGCTGGAGCGCGGATCGTTGGGGCCGATGCAGATCGACTCGTCGGCGAGCCTCACCGGCAGGGACTGGGCATCGGCCGTGGAGTGGGCGACCACCGTACGGATGCCCAGCTCCCGGCAGGTCCGGATGATCCTCAAGGCGATCTCCCCACGGTTCGCGATGAGAATCTTGTGGAACATGGCTCTTAACAGGGCACGGGCACCCGGGCTGGCGCCACGCCCGTGCCCCGCCGGAAAGTCAGCCGGCCGCACTGACGGCGCCCGATCAGAGTCCCGACATCCGACGCCATGCCCGTGCCGCGCCGGAAGGCCAACTGGTTCAGCTCCCCAGGAGGCTGCGCCACTGTGGCCGCGGCACGTCAGCCCGCAGGGTCGATCAGGACGAGCGGCTGGCCGTACTCGACCGGCTGGCCGTTCTCGACCAGGATCTTGACGATGCGGCCACTGGCCTTCGACTCGATCTCGTTCATCAGCTTCATCGCTTCGATGATGCAGAGGATCTGCCCTTCCTTCACGATGTCGCCTTCGCGGACGTACGGTTCGGCGGTCGGTGACGATGCGCGATAGAAGGTGCCGACCATCGGCGCCTCGATGGTGGTGAGCTTGGCCGCGGCGACCGCGTCGACGACGGGGGCAGGCGCCACGGTCCCGGACGGGTCGGCTGGCGGAGCGGCCACGGGCGCCACCGCTCGGCCGCGCTGCAGCCGGACCCGCAGCTCGCCGATACTGGCTTCGATCTCGGTCAGGTCCAGCTCCTTCAACAGGAGCGCGAGCTGGCGAGCCAGTTCGGTGATGTCGGCCTGCCCGCGCGGCGCTGGTCCGCTGGACGGCATCAGCCGGCCGCCGCCACGCGACCCAGGTACACCCCGGTCCGCGTGTCAACCTTCACGACGTCGCCCTCGTTGAGAAAGAGCGGCACCTGAATGACGGCGCCCGTCTCCAGACGAGCGGGCTTGGAGCCACCCTGCGCAGTGTCGCCCCGCACGCCCGGTTCAGTCTCGACGATGGCCAGCTCGACAAAATTCGGCAGGTCGATGGCGACGGGTGCGCCGTCGATGTATAGCATCTCCACCTGCATGTTCTCCTTGAGGTAGTCGCGGACGTCGCCCACCTCGTCCTCTCCGAGCCCCACCTGCTCGTAGGATTCGAGATCCATGAAGTGATAGCGGTCGTCTCGGTACAGGAACTGCATCGTCTTTTCCTCGAAGTCGACCAGGTCGACCTTCTCGCCCGAACGGAAGGTGTTATCGATCACGTTGCCGCGTCGCATGTGCTTGAGCTTGGTGCGAACGAACGCCCCGCCCTTGCCCGGCTTGACGTGCTGGAAGTCGACGATCGCGTACGGCTCGCCATCGAAGACGATGCGAAGCCCCTTTTTGAACTCAGCCGTCGACACTTGCATAGCTCAACCTTTACGACGGAGGCGCATCCGGAGCGCCTGCTCCAGCCCCTGGCGCGCGTCGGAATTGTCCGGCTCGTGACGCAGCATGCGGCCGAAGACCTGGGCCGCTTCGTCGGCGAGGTTCTGCTCCAGGCAGGCCCGGCCGAAGGAGGCCGTCGCGAACGTATCGTCGGCCAGCACTCGGCCCAGGCCAGCCGCCTCGTTGGCGGCCGGTGGCGCTGCCCGCAACAGACCCAGGAGAGCCCGGGACTCGCGATCGCCGCCGTCCAGCCGCACGGCGGTCTCCAGATGCTGGACGGCGACGTCGAGTCGACCCTGCCGCCGATGAGTCTCCGCCGCTAACCGGTGACATTGGACGTCGTTCGGGCTGACGGCGAGAATCGCCGACAGCTCGGCGAGGGCCTCGTCGAGCTCGTCCTGACCGAGCAGGGCCTTGGCGAGGATCAGTCGCGCCGTCGTGTAGTGAGGATATCGTTCCAGTCCTTCCCGACACAGCCTGATGGCATCTTCCGTCCGGCCGACCTTCCGGTAGAGGTCGGCGAGCTGGGCGAACGCGAGCGAGCTGGGATCCCGCTGCAGCCGTTCCTCCTGCCGACGGATGGCGTTGGCGGTCGTCGCGTCATCCACCGGCATAGCTAATCTGTTATACGGACCGTCGGATTTCGTTGTCAAAACCATTTCGCCTCATGGCCTAGTCTAGCCTATAACCAACAAACCCGAGAGGTTAGGGTGAGGGGCCGGCCGGCCGGCCCCTCAAACACCCAGAGAACTCTCAGAGGTCGTCATCGCGAACGGCCCTCCGCCTGGGGGGCCGTCGGGGCGGTCGTCGGCAGGGTATCGACATACGCCTGGGTGCGGATGATGGTCGCCCGCAGATCCTCCTCATCGACGATCGAGTACCGCCGGAAGATCGCCGCGGTCTTGTGGCCCGTGACCGCCATGCAATCGCTCTCGGAGTTGCCCGCCCGGCGGAGGTTGCGCGCTGCGGTCCGCCGCAGATCGTGGAAGAGCCGTGCCCGGACCTTCTGCCGGGCGCCGCTGACGGGGTCAACGACCACGCTGAGGCCACGGGGATGGGCGGCCGCCTCGGCGTCACTGACGACGCTGTAGGCGCCCGCCTCGATGCAGGCGGTAGTCCACGCCTTGTGGAAGTGACCCAGGGCCTGGCCGTCGGCCCGGCAGAACACCGTCCCCGGATCGGGCAGGCCCTGGACCGTCCGTTTGGTCCGGGCCGCGGAGGCGCGATCAATGATCGCCGCGAGATCACCATAGAGGACCATCGTCCGCGCCTGCTTGTTCTTGGACTTGCGCCACGAGAGCCGCAGGGCCCGGCCCTCGACATCGACGTCCCCCCAGCGCAGCGAGCGGATCTCGCCGACCCGCCAGCCGGTCAGATAGCCCCAGCGCGCGGGGTCGTGGAGCTCAACCGGCAGTCAGCTTTGCGTATCCCTCCCCCACCGAGGGCATGCAGCGAGGCCGTCTGCGGAGTCGGCGCGTCAGCCCCCCGCGCCGAGGGATGGCCGGCCTGGCAACGTACTGGAACGTCGTCGATGTCATCGAGTTTGATCGCCACGCGGAGCCCTGGGTGCGGGTCGGCTACTACCGCCGGGCGCCGGGCGATCAATGGCCCCGATGGGCGTTGCGGGTTCCGGAAACTCTGACCCCTCCCTTTCCGGAAATGTTGGCCGGTCACCAGCCCTGAGCTCAGGCTCTTCCCGTGCGCGCCGCGGCCCGAAGCGGCGCCCGGAGAGGGGGAGGGGTGATCGCCGCCATGACTCGGCATGAGATCCAGATTTTGCGCGCAGTCGGAATGGCCCAGAGAGCGGTCGCGGCGAAGACGGAGACCTCGGTCCGCAGCGTCCGGCGCATCGAACGGGAAGCGCCCGTCACGACCGGGGACACCGCGGCGCTGATCGAAACCCGGAAGATCGGTCGGCCTTCGACGGCCGCGCCGTGGGCCAGCCAGGTCGAGGCCTGGCTGCGGGAGGATCACGCGGTGCCCGGCATCGAGATCGTGCGCCGGCTCCGGGAAGAGCATCGGTACCGGGGCGGCAAGAGTGCAGTCTACGAGCTGGTGCGCCGGCTCCGCCCCAGGCCGCTGGCACCCCTGGTCCGGTTCGAAGGCGTGCCCGGGGAGTTCAGCCAGCATGACTTCGGCCAGGTCGACGTCCGCTACCAGGACGGTCGCCTCGAACGCGTGCACTTCTTCGCCAGCCGGCTGAAGTGGAGCCGCATCGTGCACGTGGTGCTCGTCCCCGACGAGCGCGAGGAGACGCTCATCCGTGCCCTGCTCGCCGCTCTCGAGGCGTTCGGCGGCGTGCCGCTGGTGACCGTCTGGGACAATCCCAAGACG